>JASJCJ010000260.1 GCA_030066045.1 Calothrix sp. MO_167.B12 | reverse complement strand
GGATAAATTGTTACCAACTTGCAATTTGAGGATGCATTACCAAAAAAATCCCCCAGCCAGCATCAACCAACCGGGGGAATGAGTTATCAGGGTGCATCTACCAGTACATTGTTCTTGGTTTATACGTAACATCCGGATAAATTGTTACCAACTTGCAATTTGAGGATGCATTACCATAAAAAATCCCCCAGCCAGCATCAACCAACCGGGGGAATGAGTTATCAGGGTGCATCTACCAGTACATTGTTCTTGGCTTATACGTAATATCCGGATAAATTCCTGAAAATAGCATGAAAATTTTTTGCCTATTATTAATAGAAGTTATGCACTTGTTACATTGGCGTAGCTTGTTCCAGAAAGACTTACAATTAGGTCTTTGGAATTGCTACTCTTTGAGGAAACCCAAGACCATATGCCTCACCACCGCAACTTCTCACTGATAACTGAAATGACTGTGTTTACCTTGTCTGTATATAGCTCTAATCAAAAAACCCCAGCCAGAATCAACCAACTGGGGGAATGAGTTATCAGGGTGCATCTACCAGTACATTCTTCTTGGGTAATAAATATGTTCTGGGTAAATAGCAAGAATTAGACCTGAAGACATGATTACAATAAAAAAGAATCCCCTAATAAAAACAATAGGGGGAGTGAGTTATTATCTGAAATTCATCTAGAAATAGAGTGTAGTATATATAGCATGTACCATCAGTATAATTGAGCACGAACAGGAGTTAAATTAAATGACATCATGCCTAATCAACTCAATAGTTAATCAACTAATTAGTTATTAAGCGATCGCTGGATACTCAAAGGGGATAAATTTAATTAAAAGTCGATATTCGTCATGCAATCAAAAAAATCCCCTAATAGGTTAAAACCGACTAGGGGAGTAGATGATTAGGGTGCATCTAGTAATAGATGTTCTTAGGCTAAAGAACATCCTCCGGACAAAATTTTTGAATTGTGAGATTGTTTTTTGCCAACCATAAAAAAACCCCAGAGGGTATAATTCCACTGGGGGATTTGAAGATCAAGTTGCATCTACCAATAACGGTGTTCGGGGTGAAAACAATATCATCCGGATAAAGTTAAAAAAGCTGAAATTGTTAAAACAACTGGACTGGTGAAACATTCAGTGGCTGGATGCATCTAAGGTATCAGAAGCAGCGAAACATCGACTAAAACCATGAATCGCGTTTCCAACCAGATTTAAGAGGCAAACAGGAGAAGTTGTGACCCAGGAATTTCACATTTCCGTAACCCCAGTAGGGCAAAATGACTACTTGGTACGCACGGAACAAGTTGCCCCTGGGGTGCCATTGGCTGAAGAATTGGTGACTTGGCCTGTATTTGAATGGTTGAATGTTGCTGGACACCTGATGAATGATCCATTGGAATCCATTTTGCAGGGAGATACAACATTACTGATAGACCATTTAGAAGAGACAAACGCCAGAAATTCTGTCAATTTGGTTGCTCTGGGTCAAAAACTTTACAATGCATTATTTCAAGGCACTCTTAGAGACAGTCTAATTACGGCACAGGGCATTGCTCAAAACCAACAGGATGTCTTACGTATACGTTTAGGAATTAAAGACACTGACTTGGCTCGTTTGCCTTGGGAAGTTATGCATGCAGGGGATCGGCCCATTGCGACTGGACCATACATAGCTTTTTCTCGCTACCAAAGTGGGATTCAATCGGCATCTCATTTGCCGTCAAGTAGTATGCCTAAACCCCCAGAAACGGGCGGTGTAAATGTGTTAATGGTCATTGCTTCTCCTACGGATCAAGTACGTCTGGATTTACTTAAACAAGAAGCCCATCAACTCAAAGAGGAGTTAAAACGTCATTCAAGTGGCGAGTCAGAAGCTAGTAGGTTTCCTGATGGGATTCAAGTGAAAATTTTAGAACAGCCAGGTCGGGAAGAATTAACCCAAGCCTTGGAACAAGGGAGATTTCACATTTTACATTACTCCGGTCATAGTAACTTGGGAGTTAATGGGGGTGAAATATATCTGGTGAACCGCAGAACTGGCTTAACAGAAATCCTCAATGGGGATGATTTAGCGGGTTTACTGGTTAATAATAATGTGCAAATAGCTGTGTTTAACTCCTGTTTGGGAACCTATGGAGCCACAAACCGAGAGAATGCAGCAGCCGGGGAAGCAGGGGAACGTAATCTGACTGGAACTCTGGTAAAGCGGGGTATCAAAGGCGTTTTAGCGATGTCGGAAAGGATTCCCGATGACGTTGCCTTGACATTAACACAATTGTTTTACCGTAACTTAAGTCAAGGATATTCGGTAGATTGGTGTGTGAGTCGGATGCGCCAAGGGTTGATTTCTGCCTATGGCTCTCACCAAATGTACTGGGCTTTGCCAATTCTATATTTACATCCAGAGTTTGATGGTTATCTTTACCCTGGAATGTATTTGCCTAAAACTGGTGATTTAGATGAATATGACATAAATAATATCTACTCACAAATCAACAACGATGCCGAACTAGTTCTACCTTTAGAAGCACTTGATGTTCCCAATTTTGCCCCAGATGCTTCTGAGTTCGATTTGTTGGGAGAAGATGATTTGAGCGATTTCGATCTTCTGACTGATGAAATAGATTATCAAGATCCCAGCTATGCAGAAGATTCAGCAATGGTTTTGGATTTATTTCGCCAGTTAGATCAACAAAAAGCTACTGGTGAGGAATCTGCTTTAATTGGAGACTTACAGCTGCCCCCTACAGATACTTACCCACAAGACAGGCAAATATCTGAAAATATAGTAGCTTTGGATCAGGGTGAGTCATGGTCAGAACGGCAAAATTCCCATCCGGAATCATCACAGTCACAAGGTTTACAGGCTACAACGGGTATATCCGGAACCACTAGTACGAATGAGGAATCCGGCTCATTAACTACTGTTAATGGCAGTGGCGATGACAAAACAACTTCGACAATCAAAGGGGAAAAAAAATCAAAATCTATTTGGTCAATCGCTAATTTCCAAGGGAGGCGGAGAAACATTGCTGGTATAGTGGGTGTAGGAGCGATCGCTGCTGTTATTGGTTGGGGTTGGTGGTGGCAAAATCAACAGTCAAAGTTACCCAATATTCCACCGATCCCCTCTCAAACGTCATCGGTAAGCAAACAACTTTCCATTGACTTAAAAACTTCTGCTACGGGTATTGTCACTGCCCATGCTAGCGATAAATTAAGTAAAGGCGACTTAAAATCGGGATTAAGGGCTGTAGAAGAACTTTTAAACCGTAATGCCTTAGCTAATGCTCAAACAGCTCTGAAATTAGTTCCTGCAAAACACCAAGATAATCCATCTTTCAACTTTCTTTGGGGGCGCTTAATTTGGCAGCTAATTCAAACTAAAGATAAAACATATAGTGTTGATGATGCTCGTCGTTATTGGGAAAATGCTGTCAAAGCAAAACCAAACTCCCTGTTATACGCCACAGCATTGGGATTTGCTTATTATGCAGAAGGAAATTTGAATCGAGCTAACGATTCTTGGTTTAAGGCTATAGATATTGCTGCGAAAGAGAATACTTCTGCTAGCAGTCCTAAGACTATTCTGCTGGAAGAAGAAATGACTCAAAATTCTCTGACTGCTTATGCTGGTTTTGCCATTGGAGTGTATAAATCTGCATCCGAGCAACCTAATGTTAAAAAAGAACAATATTTGCATGAAGCTATTAAGCTACGGCAAATGTTATTAAAGGAAGATCCGGCAAGTTTTCAGTTAAATGCACTGGCAAACAATTGGCTGTGGTCCGAAGATGCAATTAAGGATTGGGAATCTCTGCTCCAAGAAAAAAAGACTAGGGGATGAGGGAAGCGCTACGCGCAAGTCAAAAGTCAAAAGTCAAAAGTCAAAAATTTATTGCTCATAGGTTTGCTGCGTTCAACAATGTCCTAACCTATAGGCGTATTGCTATAATAACTTGATGTTATTATGATGTTGGTGGATTTTTTGGCAGGGGAAAGCACAGGCGAAAACCCCCGTCCCCCGCCAAATCGACAGAACCTTGACAATTCAATAGTTTCAGCGTTTTGTAGGTTTATAGATTCGCTCCTGGCAATGGCTGAAATGGACTTTTAAAACGGCCCCGCCAAAACTGCTGTCAGGAGTGGCTCTGTTATTGGGTTCTAGCTGGCGGACTTTCAAATTAATGATTCCCGGCAACGGGATTGAAACAACTGGGTAGATTGCGCCTTTTTACCCCACCTTTGCCTTTCAAATTAATGATTCCCGGCAACGGGATTGAAACCTTGCCTATTTCTCTTGGTGTTGGAAGGGACAACTTTCAAATTAATGATTCCCGGCAACGGGATTGAAACTACTAATCTAACTTTCATTTATTACCTCAAAATTAACTTTCAAATTAATGATTCCCGGCAACGGGATTGAAACAATGCTTGGGTAAAACTGAGTATCAAAATTGCAGCTTTCAAATTAATGATTCCCGGCAACGGGATTGAAACTCCCATCTAATAGTTCTGCCATCAGGGGTAGTTAGTCCCACCTTTCAAATTAATGATTCCCGGCAACGGGATTGAAACGTAAAAGCAAGTATTAGCCCAGCAAGAGCGATTACTTTCAAATTAATGATTCCCGGCAACGGGATTGAAACTTGCAATAATAATTGGGGTAACTAACAAAGGGAGACTTTCAAATTAATGATTCCCGGCAACGGGATTGAAACACTTGACGATTTTTCGGATGAAATTGCGGGCGACTTATGACTTTCAAATTAATGATTCCCGGCAACGGGATTGAAACGAGCAAGCGTAACTTTCAACACTCTTCAGTGGAAAAACTTTCAAATTAATGATTCCCGGCAACGGGATTGAAACAATACCTCTAGGATACAATTGACCAACCACAGGGCGAGCTTTCAAATTAATGATTCCCGGCAACGGGATTGAAACCCAGGATTATTTACATCTGGCGTAAAATCCCCAAATACTTTCAAATTAATGATTCCCGGCAACGGGATTGAAACTTGACTCTTATAGCTTCAGCTTCTGCTAAACTTATACTTTCAAATTAATGATTCCCGTTCGCGGGATTGAAGCTTTGCAGACTCACAATTAATCCCAATGTGAAAACAAAATACGACACATGATTGGCTGGTAGGGGCGGGGTTACCCCGCCCCTACAATTGGTTCTGTAGCCAACATTTTTTGATTTGGTATAAGATTTCGTCACCTTCTACTTTCAAATGAATAAAACACGTTCGCGGAATTGAAAGCAGGGACTTTTCACGATCTTCTACCCAACCTACATTTATTTTTCTCTCCCCAGAATTACAAAAGCGGGTTAAACACGACAAGCAGAAATACCTTTACCATTTACAGAACCATTCATCCCCCTGATAACTGCTTTCACTCGTTGTTTTGGCGTGCCGTGATGGTGGATGCTACCCCAAGCATAATCACCGATACGATGGGCAAAGGTAGCAATTTCTCGGATATCTTTGTTATCAAACACAATATTGGGAATCAGTCCTAAATAAGCCCCCGCTAAACAATCGGCTTGTAGTTCCGTAATATATCCAACCCCTGGCCTAAAACCATAGGCAGTTTGCATAGCATGGGCATATTCATGGGCAATAATATAAGCTAGTGCCGCATCTCCATGTTGATAAGCCATACGGATATCCCGGTTGGGAATGTAGACTGTATGGTTTCTAGTACAGTAATGGCTGCTACGAATTGGTCCGCAAGCACCACGCCTACCTTGAGGTACACCCCAAATCAATCGAGGAGTTGCTTTGTAGCCATGAATTTTTTGGATACCAGAATATACTCCATCTACAACCGCACGAGGTGTCCATTCCCTTGCATGAGCTGGTAAAGTTCCTAAAAGAGTTCCTACGCCAATCGCAACTGTGGTTAATGCCTTGAATATCTTCATCTAAAAAGCTCCGGGAGTGTGGAAACCGTATGTCTTTAGACCACATGGTGTCTATTTTTAAAATCACATAGATACTAAGTACATTTCGCAAAAAAATATTAAATAATTAGTAAAATATACTTAAGATTTAATTTTTTATATTAATAAAGTGTTATTTGCTGGGCTTAGACTGCTAGTTCTGGAAGAGCCTATCTTTGTCTTGCAATACGGTTATCATCCCATAGAATGCCCATGTCTACTCCGCCTTTTACTTGCGATCAACGTTACATTAAAAGATATAAGTCAGTTAACCACGAGAAAATCTCACATCTCACAACCAAATATGAAGAATGTTCTTCACAGCTCCTAAACTGTCAACTGTCAACTGTCAACTAACAACTAACAACTAACAACCATTTTCAAGCTAGTCCCCCACGATCAAATCCCACACCTAAGCTGTCAACTAACAACTAACAACTAACAACTAACAACCATTTTCAAGCTAGTACTTATACCAATTGATGGATTATGAGTAAAAAAATACAACAGACACTTAAATCAATTTTAAAACCTCTTTTTTTCGTCTGCTTAGTGGTGGTATTAGCACTTAGCCAAGCAGATACGGCTCTAGCGGCTCGTAGTGGTGGTAGAATTGGCGGTGGTTCTTTCAGAAGAATGCCCAGTAGCCGTACTTATACCCCTCGCACCCGCGCTCCCGGTGGTTACTACCCTGGTGGTGGTTTTGGCTTTCCCTTCTTACTTCCCTTCTGGGGAATTGGCGGTGGCTTTGGTGGTTTGTTTAGCATCTTGATTTTTATTGCGATCGCAAATTTTATGATGCAAGCTTTCCGCAATTTCGCCGGTGGAGAGGGGGAAGAAGTTGGTTATGATAGCAATCCATCGGTATCTGTAACCCGCTTACAGGTAGGTTTGTTAGCTGGTGCTCGTTCATTGCAACCAGAGCTGAATCAAATTGCGGAAAAAGCTGATACTAACACCCCACAGGGAAGAGCAGAAATTTTACAAGAAGCTAGCCTCGCTTTACTCCGCCATCCAGAATACTGGGTATATGCAGGTGGTAGTACCAAGCAAGCACGGCTCAATGCTGCTGAAACTGAATTTAACCGCTTGGCATTGACAGAACGGAGTAAATTTACTGAGGAGACTCTGAGTAATGTTAATAACCAGCTAAAAGCAGTGTTAGCGGAGGATGCCTTATCATCAACCAAGGAAGATGAGAATCCCACCGATTTAATTAAAGAAGGTCCTGGGGAATATATTATCGTCACTTTATTGGCGGCAACCATAGGCAAAATGGCGATTCCAACCATTAATAATACTGATGATTTGCGTCAGGCTTTGAGTCAAATAGGTAGCTTTCCAGCTGATAGACTGTTGGCGATCGAAGTTCTCTGGACTCCTCAAGCGGAAGGGGATACCCTCACTAGTGATGATTTGTTGGCGGAGTATGCAGATTTAAAAATAATCTAGCTAATCTTGAGGTCAAATATCCCCGACTTCTGAATCAATATCCATACATCATGGAGATTCTGAGGATAGGAGTCGGGGATCGTTTAAACTTGGGACTATTTGTAATTAATGCATGGGAAATAATATGGGTGCGACTCTTCTTGTGAGACGCTTTATATTCAGACATAAAGGCTAAGATTTTTGCTTCGTTTTGTTTAATGGCATCAAGGCTTATGTTAGCGTAAAATACCCGCTAACTAAATCCCCTCCCAGACTAGTTAGCGGATATCATCCGCTAACTAGTCTCTCTTCCCCACACTTTTTTTCGTTCACCCCATTTGAGTTTATAATTTTCATCTAAATTTTAATGATCTTATAAAACATCAAATGATTGTTGGGAGGTGGAAACACAAGCCTAGCTATACGCCATTACCGCCTACAAAAAACTTACTCAGCCTATTCTCCTTCAAACTTAGATTTAGGAATAGTTAGAAATTATAGCCGTCCAAATTTGTAAGGAACATAGATTTAATTTCTGGGTATGGCAGAGACTTAATTTGATCGTATTTCCCAGGGTATTCTATTCCTACAGCTAATTTCTTGTGACTAGCAATTGCCGCTATTGCCATTTCCAGCATCTGTGCTTGATGAGCTTCAGGTATCAGAAACCACTTTTTATGAAAACCGTCCCATCTTTGCATGTGGGTGAACTGGATCAGCATTCCTTTCTTGTCAGGTCCTGGTCCGTCGATTTCATCAACTGTAGAATATCCTACTTGGTGAACTTCTAAATACATTTCGAAGATCATTGTTTGCTCCTTATAATATTTATAGAGTTTTGAAGGTTCAGAACAGAATTTGTAAAGGTTCGTTGCCTCTTCATCTTTATGAAGATCTCAGATGTTAATTTCTGAATTTTTCGAGTTAGAGTCTATTTTTTCTCTCAATTCATTCTATTAACGCGAGTTAGTATTACTAATTCTGCTAACACAGAATAATTTACACCGCTATTAACCCGAAAAATAGGGCATAAAACAAGATAATAGGAAATATATTAACTATAAATCACTTTAGAGATTATTATAATTTATTTTTATCCAATTATCTTTTGCAGGAGAGAATATACAACACAATTCATAGTACTCAGAGATTTATTTACAATAAATATTAATTATTTATTACAAATCTTGGTTCTTCAGTTATAAATATGCCAAATAATTAGCTTTAAGTCCCACACATTTTTTCGTTCACCCGCCTTAACCCCGCCCCTACCAATAAACAATGTGTTGCATTCTTTTTTCAAATTAGCCCCCCACGGTCAAATCCCACAACCAAGGATCTGAAAATACTTGGTGACTAACTCCTCAAGGGCGCACGCGATGCACCTCTACAAACTCCGCACCTCGGAGCCTATTTTCAAATTGGTATTAGGTGGGGCGATCGCACTTAACTTAACATACACAAGTGCGATCGCCCCAGGCGACTCCTGCAAATATAGAGTACCCTCTGCTTTAATTACCACCAGAGCTGTTAATCAATTTCGACTCTTCAATAACCACCCGGGATTTCTGAGGATTAATGGTAGATGCGGAGCGACTAGCTATTTGTTGTTGAGAGAACATTTCCCGCAAAACCGAAGCTGGATCAACGTGCTTTTTGCCAAATTTGAGACCCCAGTGGAGATGGGGACCTGTTGTCCGTCCAGTCATTCCTACCCTACCAATCCTATATCCTGTAGGTATATTTTGGCCTGCTGGAATTTGGATACCTCCAGTGCGATCGACCAAATAGCGACGACCTTGGATGGTTTCTACCTTGCCTTGCATATGGCAATAGGTATGTTGCCATTTTCCAGATTGCATAACTATATAGGTACCACAGCGACCGCGATCGCCAACTTTAATCACTTTTCCTGCCCACCAGTTACGTATATAGCTACCTTGAGGCGCAGCTATATCTAAGCCACTGTGAAACTCCCAGTTTCTTCCACCTGTAGCAGATCTTCGATAGCCAAAGGGTGAAGTATACGCTTGAAAGTTTTCCACTGGAAAAGATGCGGATACCCAACTGCTAGTTTTTGCCAACTGTTTGGAGTTAAAGTCAACAGCTTTAACTTCTTTGAAATCAGGCAACACAGTCATTGCGCTGACAATAGTTAGTCCTAATAAAAATACCATAAATCTTGATAGTATTTTTTGCTGTTGCCACTTTTTCATTTTGTCTGCCTCAAACTAATACCGTTATTCACTCACTCTTGTCAACTTTCATGGGATACCAAGCATGAATATTTATAATTTCTTAGTTATCTTACTTACATTGTCAGTTCGCTCGAAAATATATAATTTCATTGATGATGAAATCTTTCTTATACAATGTTTCCCACTTTCTAATTCAGATAATCATCCGCTCAAAAATAAAATAATTAAATAATTCTTAATGATATAAAATGCATCTATTAGTTCAGTATATACACTGATTTTGAAAATCTATTATTATTCACCATAGTTCTGGTTTGAATTTACTTTTCTCAGAGTTAATCAAGGTTGGATAAATAAAATAAATGTATCTATAAAATCTATATTTAATGCTCGAAAATCCTGTCAAACATAGACGAGGGTAGATTTGTGGAAGCTAATAATTAGGTATTTATATTACACATGATTAGCATAGATAAATAGATGGCTCACGATTAGAAGTATGACGACAAATTTTAGGGTTCTGGAAGTCAAAGTTAATCCCGAACAAAAATGTTGTAGAATGAGGGTTTAAAATCTTGTGACAATTTCAACCATCATCAATTGGTAGAAAAATAGAAAAATTTATATACTTTCAGGAAATTAATACCATGCTGACTGAGATGTTACCATTCCGGGTGAATTTAGATGGGACTACTCTTACCGGAATTAGTTTATGGTCTTTAGCCTTATATTTAGGTTTTTCCCCAGTCAGTGAGTGGGTGATGCATCAACTCAACCGTTGGTTTAATTTTGCCGAGCGATCGCTGTATACTAGTGAAGCGGAATTTGAAAGAACTCGTAAGGCAAGGGAATCCCAAAATGCTTTTTATGCTTCCCTGTTCAGCATTGTACCTTTTTTGGTGGTAGGTATTTTTTGTAACTGGGGTGTGGAAGTCAGCTTAGGACGCAGTTGGGCAATTAGCACAGGTATACTTGCCTGTATGGGTTGTGGTGTGTATGAGTTGGGACGTAGAGATGGTCAGTCTTCTGAATGAGACTTCGTCCTTCAAGACGAGCTTTAAACAAAGCAGTAGTTAAGGCAGTATTTCTACTAAAGTACCTATTTTCACGACTTGATATATTTCATTTACGTCTTGATTTTTCAGGGAGGGGCAACCCCAAGTCCAATTGGTACGGTCATCGATCATACCATCTGCCCCTGGGGGTACGCCGTGAATACCTACTTGACCGCCGATAGAATGATACCAAGGGAGTTTACCTTGCATTTTTGCCTGCAAATGGTTGCGCCATGATAGGGGGTTGGGATAATCCAACCAAATGAATTTTGACCATTGGGGATGGGGGTATAAGTCTTTGATGCGGAGGATACCCTCTGGTGTTTTGTTATCACCTTCTCTACGTTTATCTCCTTTGGGGTTACTGCCAAACACTACGGGGTAAGATTTAATTGGTTTTTGGTTGTAATAAAGGGTCAATTTATGTTTTGATTTTTCAATTAAAATTGAGGTTTTGTCCTTATCTATTGTTGGTGTAATTAGTTTGTTTAGGGGTTGGTTATAATTCAACAAACCATTTTCTGGGGTAGGGTTGTGAATTTTTTGGGGTGATGGGCAACCATTGAGACATAGTACTTCAGGAATATCTGTAAGGGGAATCAGAAATCCTCTGCGAACCAGAACATAATATAATAGGGTGCTACTGATTAAAAGTAGGAAGAATGCCAAAAATTTTTTAGTATAGGGTAGTTTTAATTTCATACAAAAAATTTTATGCTTAGGCTTATTGTAGTTGCTGTTTTATTTTTGTTATTAACAGCTTGTGGTAATGGTGTACTACCACCCAATCCTAATTTAATCAAACAAGCGATCGCAATTCAGTTAGAACAAACCCAGCAGCAACTCAAGGAACAACTAGATTTGGATTTTCAGGGGTTTGAGATTAATCATCTTTCAATTACCAAAAAAATACCCTTGATGATAGAGCATTTACCGGCTTACCACCTACAAGGAGTGTACAACCTCAAATTTAATATTCCCCAACACGATTTAAAACAACCACAAAAACCCTTTGATATTTATATGCAAATTCAACCTGAAGGTAAGACATGGAGACTGATAATTCCGGACAGTAATAATCAAACATCTAATCGGATATGGCGTAGTTACTTAGTGTATCCCGATGGAAATAATTGAACTATCTATAGTAACACTATGCCTTACCGAAATATTGGGGTCTGGTGCCCTGTCTTCTGAGGCAGAATGTTTTTGGGACGGGATTTGAATCCCGGTCACAAAAACAAACTTATTACTTATTACTTATTACTTATTACTTAATTCCAGGGAGGCTTTGCCAACGCCTACACCTAAAATCTGGGCAACTATTGCAGCTGGTAATTGTATGCGATCACCTGCGATCGATCCAAATGCTGTGGTAGCTAACGACCAAGAAGTGAACTATACAATTCTGGGCGACGATCCCGGAAAAAGCCCATTTCAGCCTGAAATGTTCTCTGGGTGGTAAAATCCAACTCAGCTACAATTAAACGGTTATCATTCCCACCAGCATCAGCTATCACCTCTCCTCCGTAATCAGCAATAAATGAGGTACCGTAAAAGTCCATTTCCCCCTCTCGTCCTACTCGATTAGCAGCCGCTACATATACCGAATTAGCTACCGCATGACCCAGCATAACTCGCCGCCACATGGCACTTGTATCAATAGACCCCGCCTGCTGAGGCTCAGAACCGATAGCCGAAGGATACAAGAGTAGACCCGCTCCCAGCAACGCCATTGCCCTGGCACATTCTGGGAACCATTGATCCCAACATATTCCCACCCCGATCTTTCCGTAGATAGTATCATAACAGCGAAACCCCGTATCCCCTGGAGTAAAATAATACTTCTCCTCATACCAAGGACCATCGGGAATATGTGCCTTACGGTAAAGACCAAGATCCCTGCCATCTGCGTCAAAAACCACCACACTATTAAAATATGAGGTACGATCCCGTTCAAAAAAACTAACCGGCAATACAACCTTCAGCTCGGCAGCTAATTGCTGGAACACCCCCAGGAAAGGATGCTTATCCCGAGGTTGAGCCAGCGCAAAGCTCTCCCCTTGTTCATTTTGGGGAAAATAATGGTGAGCAAAGAGTTCAGGCATCAAAATCACCTGGGCACCTTCCTGAGCAGCTTTTTTGATAGCATCGGTCATTTTGATGACATTAACCTCAGCATTATCAGAAAACGAGCTTTGTAATACCCCTAATTTCATAGGCAAAATAATTATTACTTAATTACAGAAATATCGAGAATGAAAGCCCACGGTTTTTAATCGTGGGATGAAATTTGAGCAAGCACCTTTAGGTGCCTAGTTCCTAGTACCTTGAGCGGCGATGTA
>JASJCJ010000259.1 GCA_030066045.1 Calothrix sp. MO_167.B12 | reverse complement strand
GTACAACTGGGATTGCTTCTGTAACTCCTTCTGCAATTGCGACTGCAACTGGGATTGCATCACAGATTGAGACTGCTTGTACAACTGGGATTGCTTCTGTAACTCCTTCTGCAATTGCGACTGCAACTGGGATTGCAACAGAGATTGAGACTGCTTGTACAACTGGGATTGCTTCTGTAACTCCCTCTGTAATTGCGACTGCAACTGGGATTGCAACAGAGATTGAGACTGCTTGTACAACTGGGATTGCTTCTGTAACTCCCTCTGTAATTGCGACTGCAACTGGGATTGCAACAGAGACTGCCCCAATAGGTTATTTTTCAAATAATTCATAGCCGCTATGCTCCTTCCAAGGTGAGTTTATGCCGTAGTTGAGCACGATAAGTTTGCCACTGATTAAGTGTGGTTTTACCTAAACCAGTTACTTGGTAATACTTTCGTCTTGCACCACCACTACCTTCTTGTTCATCTCCCCATCGCCACTCAATCAATCCTTTCTTCTCTAATCGGTTAAGTGCAGGATACAAGCTACCAAAGCTCAAAGGTATTGGTCTACCGGGATTAAGTCGATTAAGAATATCTAAACCGTATAACTCTCTAGCTAGTAGTACGGTTAGGATATCAGCCTCGATAGCTGATAAATTCAAGGTTTCATCACCTTTATTTTTTTGTTTTTTCACTATTCCATCCTCTATCTGATTTCACTTAGATTGGCTAGGTATAAACCAGTTATAGTCTTTTACTAGTTTTATATTTTATATAATACTTGATAAAACATAATTTGACAACATATCCTATTTGGCTAGTATGGCAATGGATACCCTACTTAATATGAGTGCGACCAGCAATAGTAACTCAGAAAGCTTATTCCAGAAGGATTTGAAGTATGGGATATAAAACAGTAGCTAAGATTTATTGAGAATAGGTGAAAAAGACACAAAAAAAACACCGAGACTCGAAATATTTGACAAAAATCGATGTCTCGGCTATATCGCAGTGTATTTAACTTTCTGGTTAATAGTAAGGTGGGCATTGCCTACCCAAAACCAATCAAGGGACTTCCAAATTAAAAAATATCCAAATAATCTGTAGGGGCACGGCATCCATAATTTCTCGGTGTATCGAGTAACTTTACTAACGCCGTGCCCTTGCGAGATCATTTATTTGTTGGTATTCCCCAAAACTAAACCGAACTCAACTGCTTTTCTGCCACAGTTCCAGGATTTGCCTCAGCACTATCAGCCTCGGAAGGTGGAACCACCTGCCAGAATTTAGGTAAGTATTCTTGCCAATTTTCCAGAATATTCTTACCCTTAGCCGAACCAGTACGCTCTGCATGGGCTGTAACTAGCTCTTTGAGTTGCTGCTCACCAGCTGCGGTACTTACCCTTTGGATAGTGACAATTTCCCGGTTAACTGACTCAGGGAAACTCCCATCTTCATCTAAGAAGTAAGCCAATCCACCAGTCATACCCGCACCAACGTTACGTCCCACTTTACCCAGGACGACAATCACACCACCAGTCATGTACTCGCAGCAGTGATCCCCTGCACCTTCAATTACCGCCGTCCCTTTGGAGTTCCGCACAGCAAACCGTTCACCAGCTAACCCATTGGCAAACAATACGCCACCAGTTGCACCATAGAGACAGGTATTACCCACAATCACGTTTTCTGAGGGTTCATAACTACCATCTGTGGGGGGTTTAATGATGATTTCACCACCGTTCATCCCCTTACCAACATAGTCGTTGGCTTCTCCTTCCAAGGTAAGCACCATACAGGGGAGGTTGAAGGCTCCAAAGCTTTGCCCCACACTACCCCGGAAGTTGAGGTTAATTTGACCTGCAAAGCCATTATTACCATACTGGGAAGCAATTACCCCTGCTAATCTAGCTCCAACGGTTCGGTCTGTATTTACCACATTAACTGTTCTAGTTACCCTTGATTGCCCACGAATGGCAGCCTTAATTTCAGCATCAGCAAGTAATTGGTCGTCTATAACTGCACCATTACTATGTACTTCTTCATGGACTAACCAACTGCGGTCTACTTTAGTATCGGGTAATTTCAGCAAACAATCCAGGTTCAGGGATTGGGTTTTACTTAATTTTGCTGACTCACGGGTGGTTAATAAATCTGCCCTTCCCATCACCTCTGTCAGGGAACGATAACCCAATTTGGCTAATAATGCCCGTACTTCCTCGGCTATGAAGTAGAAGAAATTAACAACGTGCTCTGGAACACCAGTAAACCGTCGCCGCAATTCCTCTTTCTGGGAAGCCACACCCACGGGACAGTTGTTGGTATGGCAAATCCGCGCCATAATACAGCCTTCGGCAATCATGGCAATGGAACCAAAGCCAAATTCCTCTGCTCCCATCAACGCACCCATGAGGACATCCCAGCCGCTCTTGAGTCCCCCATCTACCCGGAGGATAACGCGATCGCGCAGACCATTTTCCATCAATACCCGATGCACTTCTGTCAATCCGAGTTCCCACGGAGAACCAGCGTGTTTAATGGAACTCAGGGGCGAAGCTCCCGTACCGCCATCGTGACCGGAAATTTGGATAATATCGGCGTTGGCTTTGGCCACCCCAGCAGCAATTGTACCAATACCAATTTCTGCCACCAATTTCACCGACACCTGAGCTTTGGGGTTAATTTGATGCAGGTCAAAAATTAACTGTGCCAAATCCTCAATGGAATAAATATCATGGTGGGGTGGAGGAGAAATTAAGGTAACTCCAGGCTTAGAACGCCTTAAACCGGCGATGTAGGGGCTAACTTTCTTACCTGGCAATTGCCCGCCCTCACCGGGTTTAGCACCTTGGGCGACTTTAATTTCTATCTGTCTGCCACTCATCAAGTATTCGGGAGTTACCCCAAACCGTCCTGATGCTACTTGCTTGATGGCACTACAGGCGGTGTCCCCATTCCGCAGTCCTTTGAGGTGGGGTAGGGTTGCAGACTTCCCAGATGCATCCACGTCATCCAGAATCTTGTAACGTACCGGATCTTCTCCCCCTTCCCCGGAGTTAGATTTACCACCGATGCGATTCATGGCGATCGCTAGGGTTTCATGTGCTTCCCGCGACAATGCTCCTAGGGACATTCCCCCAGTACAGAACCGTTTGGCAATATCACTAACTGATTCTACCTCTTCAATGGGGATGGGAGTGCGATCACTCTGGAAATCCAGTAAATCCCGCAGGGCTGTAACCGGCCTACCCTGCAAGTATTGCTTGTACACTTCGTAGTGGTCATAATTTTTCCCATCTATGGCTTTATGCAGAGCTTTCGCCAGTTCCGGGCTATTCATATGGTATTCACCACCACGGCGGTACTGAACAAAGCCCAAGTTTTCCAATTTGGTCAGGCTCAGTTCTGGGAAGGCTTTACTGTGGAAAGATAGTACTTCCTGTGCTAAATCGCTGATACTCAACCCACCCACACGGGAAGTTGTACCGCAGAATCCCAACTCTAATAAATCCCCACCAATGCCAATGGCTTCAAAAATCTGGGCGGCTTGATAACTGGAAAGTAGAGAAATCCCCATCTTGGAAAGAATTTTCAATAAACCAGCTTCCACCGCTTGGCGATAATTAGCTAAAGCCTTCTCTTGGCTCATAGCTGCAATTTTACCACGCTGCATAAACTGTTGGGTCTTGGGGTCTGACCACCATACCCGCACGGTATCTAGTGCCATATACGGACAAACCGCCGTTGCACCGTAGCCAATTAAACAAGCAAAGTGGTGGGTACTCCAACATTGAGCCGTATTTACCACCAATGATGCCTGCATCCGTAAACCTTGACGAATGAGGTAATGGTGAACCGCACCCACTGCCAACAAAGGAGGTATGTAACTATACTCAGTGTTAATACCTTCTCCTTCTTGGTCAGATAGGATGAGAACCTTAGCACCAGCACGTACAGATTCCGCCGCTTGTGCCTGTAATTTTTCCACCGCCACTTTCAAGCCTTGGGGACCAGCAGCAATGGGGAACAGGGTGGATAACTTGGCAGTAGCATAACCAGATTTCTCAATTGCTGCTAATTCTGCTTCCGTCAACACTGGGGAATCAGACTTAATTCTATGGGCATATTCGGCTTTGGGTGCTAATAAATTACCCCTTTCGCCCAACTCTACGCTCAAAGACATCACCAATTTTTCCCGCAAGGGGTCAATAGCTGGATTTGTCACCTGAGCAAAACGCTGTTTGAAGTAGTTGTATAGCAGGTGAGGCTTATCTGACAATACTGCTAAAGGAATATCATCACCCATGCAGAAAGTCGGTTCTTTCCCATCCATTGCCATGGGCTGAATCACCATTTCTACATCTTCTGTGGTATAGCCAAAGGCAATTTGCTCCCGTAATAAACTTTGTCTGTCTAGGGTTTTAGTAGAACCCTTGCCATTCCCATTCCCATTACCATTAGTTGCCACCGACGAACTACCAACTAAATCTTTGAGTTGTTGACGGTGCTGTTGTAACCACTGTCCATAGGGTTGACTCTTAGCAATGCGCTGCTTAATTTCCCAATTCTTCAACACTTCTTGGGATTCTAAATCCACCGCAATCATTTGCCCAGGACCAAGTCTACCCTTTTCCACAATCTTGGATTCAGGGAAACTAACCACACCGGCTTCCGAAGCGACGACAATATAATCATCTTCGGTAATGCAGTAACGAGCGGGTCTTAAACCATTCCGATCTAAAGTTGCCCCTACTTTGCGTCCATCGCTAAATACCAACAGTGCTGGACCATCCCAAGCTTCTTGCAAACCACTGTAGTATTCGTAGAAATCAACAATCTCTGGATATTTTTGCAGCTTTGGCTGATTCTTATAAGCCTCTGGAACCATAATCATCAGAGCTTCCAAAGGGCTGCGTCCAGAACGCACCATCAACTCCAATGCATTATCTAAATTAGCAGAGTCGCTATTGTTGATATTGACAAAAGGCTTCAACTCTTGCAGTCTATCTTCCCAAATTGGATGATTGAGAGTTGATTCCCGCGCGCTCATCCAATTAATGTTACCCAACAGGGTATTGATTTCCCCGTTATGACCCAATAATCGCATGGGCTGGGCTAGAGGCCATTTAGGCATGGTATTGGTGCTAAAACGGCGATGGTATACCGCAAAGCTACTTGTGTATGCAGGATTCTGTAAATCTCGATAAAAGTCTCCCAAAACAGCTGAGCGCACCATGCCCTTATAGACAATTGTCCGGCTAGATAGGGAACAGACATAAAATTCCTCGGCACAGCTGTCTGTCTGCTGGCGCATGGCTTTGACTATACGACGGCGAGTAATATACAATTGCCGTTCTAGCTCATCACCGCTTTTATCTTCAGAAATGAGAAATACTTGCTCTATTTGGGGCTGATTTTCCTTTGCCTGTACCCCTAAAACACTTGGCTGTACTGGTACTTCCCGCCAACCCAATACTCTCAATTTCTCTGAATTGGCAACTTGCTCAAATATACCCTTGGCATTCTTTGCCCCTTGGGGATCACGGGGTAAAAATATCATCCCCACCGCCATGGAACCCCTAGGAGTAATTTCTATGCCCCGTCCTGCTAAATCCTGCTGCAACAACTCCCACGGGATAGCCGTTAATATACCCGCTCCATCGCCAGAATCATGATCAGCACTACAACCACCCCGATGTTCTAAACAAGTCAAAGCCATCAAGGATTTAGCCACTATATCGTGACTAGCATGATTCTGACGATGGGCAATAAATCCTACTCCACAGGCATCTCTTTCTTCTACTAACCACCTTTGCCCCTGGTAGGTATTTATAGAATCATTATCCGAAAATTTCATTTTCTGGTGTTGATTCATTCCTTTGTTATTCATAGGCTATCCCTGACATTTGCAGTTATGTTTGTTGCCACTTATTTGTGAGAAATTTTTCTAAATACGGATACGGAGAAATCTAGAATACTTGAAATTGAGTCAAAAAAAATTCTAACTGCGAGTATTTTTTACTCCCGTGTTAAAATTATGCAACTTTTTTATGCATTTGTTCTGAAGTTAAGCAAATTACATTTTGCCCTAAAAGCTTGTTTTTCTTGAACAAAAACTATTTATTCCTCCAATCTCTCGTGTCCATTGTTACTTCACTAATTCGGGTATGAAATATTCTTTGGGCACGACTAAATTGTTGCTTACTTGAAGCAAAAAGCTCACTAAACATTTACAGCTCAAAAGGACTAGAATTTTTCTGATTTATCAACAAAATCAGCGTATTACACTATATACCCATTTGACAATTCCCAAAAATATTTATTTTTTCTTTGCAAGTTGTTATGACTACCCATTGCCACGAGTGTTACTAATCACCAGCCATAAATTTGATTAGAAACTATCGCCAGAATTTCAATCGCCAAGACTTTAGGTGGGTTTAAACTGACTTTTTGTTTGATTGAAAACATCTAATTGCAAGGGGCTTGCCTAGATAATGGTTGCTGACTGCAATGCAGAGACAACAATCCAAAATAAATCATATCATATTTTAACGAGAAAAAATTATGGTTTAATTTATTTATCCAATGAGAAAAAATCTACAGGCAATTGATGGTTGATAGTTGTTAGTTGTTAGTTGATGGTTGACAGTCTTCCCTCCATCACTCCTTCCCTCCATCACTCCTTCCCTCCATCACTCCTTCCCTCCATCACTCCTCTAAAGATGGGAACATCCATTGATGTTTTCGGAACAGATATAAGTAATATGACTAGTAATTTATGGTAAAAAAGCCATACTTTTGCCTTTAGCAATATGGTGGTGTAATGGTTCGCAGTTGCAATTTTTATTTCAAGTTGACTCAGGCTTTGATATCTCCCATTTTGGTTACAGTATTGGGTTTGACAGCTACCAGTGTTGTCAATGCCCAACAATCTAACAATCCATCTGTAAAGCCGGGAGCATTTTTATCAGGTCAACAAATCTCTCTGAATGGTCGTACCTTACCTGGTGCTTGGCTACAGCAAAAGAGTCAAAAATTAGGTGTAAAAACTTACCTTAGCGACGGCATATTAAGGGAAATATTGGGAGTAGATTTTCGCAATAACTTTAATCCCGAAAGACAACCCATACAGTGGTTCTCACCCGCAACCAGACTGCAAAGTCTAGCTAGTTTGTTAACTGGTGGCTATCGCTATCTTGATGTGACAAATTTTATTAAGACTGCGGGATGGCAAATACAAATCCAAGGCAATACCCTGTTTATTTCCACACCCACGGCTAAAATAACAGCCATTAATCAATTACCAACCCCCACATATAAGACAGTTACCATTGACTTAAATCGTCCCACCCCTTGGCAATTGAGACAAGAGTTACCAGTTAAGAAAAAGCCTGCTAGAACCCCGTCTTCAGCTCCAGATGATATTATCCTCAAACCAACTACACCACCCAATCGGGATTGGACAATTACCTTAGATAGTATTGCCGATCCGGTTTTGGTTCAACGTTATACCCCCGCACCAGAAACACCATTACTACCCAATTCCTTAAAACAACTAACACCAGAATTCACATTACCAACCCCCCCCACACCCGAACCACTCATCAAAGCAGTCAAAGTAGTTAAAAATCAAACATTTGTTACTTTGAGCATTCCCTTTGGTTTTGCTCCCAGAGTTATCACCGCCAATAATCCCCACAAATTGAAAATAGAAATTCGCCCAGATGCACTAGTCACGAAAAATATTGCTTGGGCGAGGGGAATTCGCTGGCGACAACAGTGGGTAACTTTGGGCACAGAGCGTTTCCCCATTGTTTCCATAGAATTAGATCCCCGTACCTCTGGATTGCAACTAAGACCCTTTGTTGCTCAAACTGATACCGTGGTAGGTACAGCACCCTTAATTAAAAGTGCGCGGCAGAATCTAGCCTTAACAGCCATTAACGGCGGTTTTTTCAACCGTAATAACCGCTTGCCATTGGGAGCAATTCGTCGAAACAGTCAATGGTTATCTAGCCCCATTCTCAACCGGGGTGCGATCGCTTGGAATAATTCTGGGCAATTCTACTTTGGTCGATTTACTTTACAAGAAACTTTAACTACCACTAATAATCAAAGATTACTGATTTCATACCTCAATAGTGGGTTTATACAGTCAGGTATTTCCCGTTATACTCCTGCCTGGGGTAAAACCTACACACCCTTAAGTAACAACGAAATAATTTTAACTGTCCGGAAAAATCAAATTACAAGTCAAGTCCCGGGGGGTGACGCTGGGCAAACACCCATTCTTATCCCTGCTGATGGTTACGTAATTGTCTTACGTGGTGGTGCTACTAGCAATACCGAACAATTACCCATAGGAACAACCATTCGTATTAATAGTACTACCACCCCTGGAGAATTTAACCGTTATCCCCATATTCTCGGTGCGGGACCATTATTGTTACAAAATCGGCAAATAGTTCTGGATGGTAAAAGCGAAAAATTTAGCAATGCTTTTGTCGAGGGTAAAGCGATTCGCAGTGCTATCTGTACTACCACCATCGGTAACTTAATGATTGCTGCTGTCCATCATCGTGCGGGCGGTGCTGGCCCAACTCTAGCAGAACACGCTCAACTTATGCAGCGTATGGGGTGCGTGGATGCCTTAAATTTGGATGGTGGTAGCTCTACCAGTTTGTACTTGGGAGGACAACTACTAAATCGTTCCCCTAATACTGCGTCTCGTGTCCATAACGGAATTGGCATTTTTCTCCAACCTCGTCCTGGGAAGTAATGGAGGGAAGGAGTGATGGAGTGATGGAGTGATGGAGTGAAGGAGTGAAGGAGGGAAGGAGGGAAGGAGTGATGGAGGGAAAGAGTGATGGAGGGAAGGAGTGATGGAGAGAAGACTGTCAACCATCAACTAACAACTAACAACTAACAACTAACAACTATCAACCCTACATTTTTAAAGTTCAGAAAAATTTATTATTTTTTTGATGAAGAATTTATGTAAAGTTGGTGATTGCAGCAGTGATTAATGACACCAGCAATATTTATTTTGCTATCTTTGGCAATAGTGGTCTAAATTGCCGATATTCATGATGGCAACATTGGGCCATATTTTTGCATCAAAGATTCAGTATGAGTAGCAATAACTAAACGAGGTAAATATGGTTCAGTCTCAAGAAACTTCTTCCGTTACTTCTCTACCTGTTCCACCAAATGCAACTCCCAGGGGAGTTGCAGCCACAGAGTTACGTCCTTGGGGTTCTTTTACAGTTTTAGAAGAAGGACGGGGATACAAAATTAAGCGTATTGAAGTTAAGCCAGGACACCGCCTGAGCCTACAAATGCACCATCACCGTAGCGAACACTGGATTGTTGTTTCTGGCACAGCCAAGGTGATTTGTGGCGATGAAGAAATTTTATTAAGCAATAACCGTTCTACCTATGTTCCTCAGTGTACACCTCATCGTTTAGAAAATCCTGGTGTTATTAACCTGGTTCTAATTGAAGTTCAAAATGGGGAATATCTCGGAGAAGATGATATTATTCGCTACCAAGATGATTATTCTCGGGTTCCTAATGATGATTAACTCGAAAAGCGATCGCCGATATATGGGATAATTTTAAGGTCAGCGATCGCATTCTAGTCAAACATTGTAAATGCCTGATTCTGCTGTACGATTGTGCTGACCCCATCTACAATATTGATGGGGTTTTAAATTCACATCAAGATTTTATGATTCAACTGAGTCCCGCAGCTGCAAAAGAAATTCGACGGTTAATGTTAAAGCAGCAAGTATCAAAAAATTGTTGCCGATTAGCAGTTAAACCAGGTGGCTGCAATGATTTTTTTTATGACCTCTCCTTTAACAATCAGGAAATAGGAGATAGGGATAGGGCGTGTGACTGTGATGATATTCAAGTCATTGTAGATTCAGAAAGTTTAAATTATGTCAAGGGTTTAAAATTAGATTATTCCGAGGATTTAATGGGGGGTGCTTTCCGTTTTCATAATCCTCAAGCAAGTGTCACTTGTGGTTGTGGAAATTCTTTTTCTTTAAAAACAGATAGCTAATACCAATTCTTTGTAACAATGCGCTTAATAAAAGGCTGGCGAACTTTGCTGGAATATTCAGCACAGCTTCATAGAGAAATGGCATAACAAATAAAATTTATAGTTGTACAACTAGCTTACCCTAGGGCGTGTTGTCAAACCCAAAATTGGCATAAATTGTAGGTTGGGTTAAGGGACGAAACCAAGCATTCTTCGTTCTACTTGTTGCGTTACTCTACTCAAAGCCGCTGTTGCGTCTACACTTCGTTCTACCTAACCTACACCATAGTTTGAAAACAGTCCCTAGAGTACGTCAACCTCTTTGCGCCAGTCAAAAGTTAAAAGTAAAATAATTTTGGATTTTTGGGACTGTTGCCTTACCTCGCAATGACATATTTGAATCATTAGAAACTCCAGGTTTCAACATGGATGAGGTTTAATTAAAAGAAAATCCGCATATTTAATAGTTATTTAGGAACAAAAAAATAATTTAAATATCTAAATAACTATCACAAGTAAATTTAAAATAAATTTTAAAAATCTCTATTCATGAGATATATTTCTACAAAAAAAAAGCGAAAAAAAATTCATAGACATCCCATATTCATACTTACACTAGCCGCAATCTTTTTTTTAATTAGTATATTCACAAAAGTCCCTCTATTTACTAATAGTCAAAGAGCAATGGCAACTCCTGGGATGGCAATACAAACGCCTCTTTCCACCCGTGGTGCCAAAATTCTTGATGCCAAAGGTAAAACAGTATTACTAAGAGGAGTTAACTGGTTTGGCATCGAAACAGAAACAGAAGTTCCCCAAGGCTTATGGCAGCGAGACTACAAAGATATGCTGTCACAAATTAAGCAGTTAGGTTATAACCTAATTCGCTTACCATATTCCGTACAAGCATTACGTAGTAACTCTCCTGCAGGATTGCCAAATGCTACAAGTATTAATTTTAACCTTGGTAGCAACAAGGAGCTGCAAGGCAAAACCCCTATAGAGGTGATGGATTTAATTATTCAAGAAGCCGAACACCAGGGATTATTAATTCTTCTCGACAGCCATCGTTTAAACAACCAACGTATTCCTGAGTTATGGTATGGAGACGGTTTTACGGAAGCTGATTGGATTGATACTTGGA
The DNA here is from genome assembly GCA_030066045.1 of Calothrix sp. MO_167.B12. Lineage (GTDB taxonomy): Bacteria > Cyanobacteriota > Cyanobacteriia > Cyanobacteriales > Nostocaceae > Calothrix_A. Next base: position 1,723 of record JASJCJ010000259.1, on the reverse strand, counting down.
AGATGTTAGCGACGAGGTATAAAAACCAAGCTAACGTCATTGGTGCAGATTTAAAAAATGAACCTCATGGTAAGGCAAGTTGGGGTACAGGTGACTTAAAAACTGATTGGAGACTAGCTGCAGAACGTGCTGGTAATGAGATTTTGGCAATTAATCCCAACTGGTTAATTGTGGTGGAAGGAGTAGAGAAAAATGTCCCTAACCAAGTACTGAAAATACATTGGCAAGGTGGAAATTTGGAAGGCGTGAAACGTTATCCAGTACGTTTATCTCGGCGTAATAAACTAGTTTATTCTCCCCATGATTATGGTCCTGGAGTGTATAATCAGCCCTATTTTGCAGATAAAAAATTCCCTGAAAATCTTGTACATCGTTGGCAAATAGGATTTCACTATATTTCTAGTCAAAATCTTGCTCCCATTTTAATTGGAGAATTTGGCGGAAGACAGGTAGATACCAAATCACCAGAAGGAATTTGGCAAAATAAATTAGTAGAGTATATTAAGCAGAAAAATTTAAGTTTTGCTTACTGGAGTTGGAACCCTAACAGTGCTGATACAGGGGGTATATTATTAGATGATTGGCACAGTGTGGATATTCCCAAGCAGCAGTTATTATCACAATTGTTACCTGTCAAACTAACTCCTGAATTGATAGCACAAATGGGGAGGAAAAAATTAGACGAGGTTGAAACCAGTAATCCAGAAAAAAATGTAGTCAATCTTCCCTTACCTATTGCCTCTAATTCTAGCCAATTACAAGCCAAAACTGATATTTATTCTGACTGGGATACAGGATTTTGCGTTAACTTCAAAATTTCTAATCAGAGTGATAAACAAGTTACTAATTGGCAACTTTCTTTTGATATGGATCAAGCTAGCATTAATAAATCTTGGAATGGTAAATTCATCAAACAAGGTAAAACAAAATATATTGTCAATCCCTTAGATTGGGGAAAGATAGTTGAGCCAAATCAAGTTATAAATATTGGTTTTTGTGCTCAGAAGTTGGGATTAGATTACCAGCCTAAAAATTTGAAGGTCAACTAAGGGACTTCCAAGAAATAAATTATCCCACATTGTAGGGGCGGGGTAACCCCGCCCCTACGAATCATACGATTGGTAAAATGACTTTGGGATATTTTTTAATCTGGAAGTCCCTAAGGAATATATCTTCAGTACCCGTTATGCTAAAGTTTTGCTGTAAAAACTCACAATTCCTGATATACAAGGAATACGATGTTTGATTTATAACATTATTTCAATTTTCCAACTTTTTGAGTATCTTAGAGTTATAGGTTATGGCGAACCCAGATTTGAAAGTTGAGTTTCCGTCCCCTTACGGGGAAAAGGTGGTCTAAGACGTATTTTAATTAAACTTAAAAAGCAAAGAGATGGCTGCTTAAGTTTCCGTCCCCTTGCGGGGAAAAGGTGGTCTAAGACACAGTAGATTCTCATAGAATAAATATTGCAAACGCAGTAGAAAAGTTTCCGTCCCCTTGCGGGGAAAAGGTGGTCTAAGACAACAGAATGGGCTTCTTTATGAAATGTCCGCCCGTTATTAGTTTCCGTCCCCTTGCGGGGAAAAGGTGGTCTAAGAGGATGTTTGGAAAGTCTAAAGGCTTACTTAAAACCTCTCTGGTAAACCTCTCTCCTAGTAAGAGAGAGTCTTTGAAACCCCCATTTTCTTGTAGGGAAGGGGGGATAGGGGGGTTAGGTTTGGG
>JASJCJ010000258.1 GCA_030066045.1 Calothrix sp. MO_167.B12 | reverse complement strand
GTGGAGACGTTCTGACGGGGACTGGTAACAGTCTAGTTAAGAGTCTAAGAAGCAGGAAAAAAGGTGGAGAGGCAAGGATTTATCCTGCCTCGTAACATCCTTTGAGAATCCCTGCGGATTTATCCCAGGGAGTACGTCAACTTACTTGTATTAAAATGACTGTGGTGTAAATAATTGATCACATTCCAGTCTCTGGTAAACCTCACCCTGTCCTAACGGACATCCCTCTCCTTATTAAGGAGAGGGAAAGTATTGCAGTTTGGGTTGAGGAACGAAACCCAACAACCAAAAATATTGTTATTGTTGGGGGTAGTCTGCGGGAATCCACTCTGCGTTTACACTCCCTCACTCCGGGCGGGGAAACCCCGCCCCTACTCCTACTCTACTCTTCGAGAAGCCACTTCGTGTCTACGAGAAGACACTTCGTGTCTACACTCCTTCACTCCTTCACTCCCTCACTCCCTCACTCCGGGCGGGGTTTCCCCGCCCCTACCCTACCCATTGGTTTTGAGCAAAACGGATGGAGAAAGCAACTAGTAAAATTGTGAAGAAGAAGAGGGTTTGATATGCCCAACGCAGATTTTGAGATAGCAGTAAACCCAAAGCAACACTCAAAGAAACAATTCCATAGGTGAGGCGACTTAAAGAAATTGTTCCTCCAGAAGCTAGTAATAAACCAATTGCTAGACAACCATAAATGAAATTTACTGGAGTCAACTTATGACGTAAGTGCCATAACAAGTAAGCACCCCCCAAAATGGTAACGGTGTTAATTAAAGGATCTCCTGCCACTATCCAAAATAGTAATATTAATACACCAAAGCCATAGTCCAGTTTGGCAGCACCCAAACTCTTGCGAAAGTACCATAAACAAGAACCGATCGCAATTATAATCATAAACAAAATCGGTGGTAAAGGATCTTTAATACCACCATGTTTCCAATTTACAGAGCCGATGGTAATTTGCATCAACATTTTCCACCAACCTTGCCAATCAAAACCAAAGGAAGAACGCCATCCTTTTTGAGCGTTAATAAATGCTAGGGGATCGCCAAATTTGACAGCGCAAAATATACTAAACAAAATCAATCCCCCAGCGGTAGCCAGAGCAGCCATATAGGCGATGGGAGGGCGGCGTTGTTTCCAAGATGCCATCGCTAATGCCGGAATCAGTACCATACCTGTAGGGCGGGTTGCTGTAGCTAAAGCACCACACAAAGCAGTCCAACCATAACGTCGGCTATCAAAGGCATATAAAGTAGCTGTACTGAGGAATAGATACAATGCCTCGGTATAAATTACTGCTGTAAATATTGATGATGGGAACCAAGCCATGACTATGGTTGCCCACCTGGCACTGCTTTGGTTGTGTTGTTGCTTTACCCAAAAATAAATACAGTATAGTGCTGCTAAAAATGCCACATTACTAACCACTATACCTGCCACTTCAAAAGGCAAACCCAAGCTCATCAGTCCTCGGATAATTAGAGGAAAGAGAGGAAAAAAGGCTATATTATGTCCCTTGCCGTCATTGGCATATTCATATCCAGAAGTGGCGATGGAACGATAGCTGGCACTATCCCAAGCTGCAAATACCCCCCAGTCAAGTGTGGGAGAAACACCTCCTGGTGGTGCTGGTAAGTTGGGTGCAATAGCCAACATGGCAATCCAGATTAATAGTCGGCTGCATAGCCATATAATTGCCGGAAACAGCAAGTCATTGGTGAGTAAACTTTTTTTGGCACTTTCTCCTCTAGCCATCAGCTCTTTTCCATCTCATTCCCACACCTCTATAATCAACAGACACCATACCATAAGCAGGGGAGTGAGGGAGTGAAGGAGTGAAGGAGGGAAGGAGGGAAGGAGGGAAGGAGGGAGCATCCCAATTTTTCAAAAATATGTGGTAGTGGGAGCATCTTGCTCCCTTGATATATAAAGCAGGCAAGATGCCCGCACTACAAATTCAAACATTTGGGATGCTCCCGGGAAGGAGGGAAGGAGAGAAGGAGAGAAGGAAGGAGTAGGGGCGGGGTTTCCCCGCCCGGAGTGATTGTGTCTAGTAAGTTTTCGTGAACTAACCTTTTTCTGTTAATTTTTTCCCTGACTGAATAGTAATACCAAATCAAAAAATGTTTGCGACAAATCCAATTGTAATCCCACCGTAACCCCGCCCTTACAAATAAATCATGTGTTACATTCTTTTTTCAAATTGGTATAAGAAGTTTATTCAAAGCAACTCTTAACAGGGAATAGGGAACACCAGATGAGTGTGGTGGGTTCAATCCCCCATCACCAACCCATACCGCAAGCGTGGCGGGGAAATCAGACTCATGCTCTTAGGAGAGGGAAACTCGCTCGGCAACCAATCAAGCCCTTGAGCAAAAATCTGTACTGTTGCCTGTTGCCCTTTCCCTGTTCCCTCTCCTAAAGGGAGTTGAAAACTCCAATTCTTACCGGAAAAATAAAATTTTGATCGCCAACTATAATCAATGAAAATAAACCGTCAGTTTTCCTCAGTGTCTATTTCATTGGGCATTTTGATGTCCTTAGCATTATTCTTACGTATTATTTGTGCTTTTTTATTTCCAAATGTTTTGTGGCCGGATGAAATATTTCAGACATTAGAACCGGCGCACCGTCTAACTTTTGGTCATGGAATCATTCCTTGGGAATTTCGAGATGGTATTCGTTCCTGGGTATTTCCAGCAGTGCTAGCTAGTATTATGAACATCACTAGCTGGATGGGGGATGGTTCTCATGGATATTTAGCTGGCGTGAAAATTTTTTTGTGTTTGATTTCCCTAATTCCTGTGATGGTTGCCTTTTTTTGGGGAAAACGCATGGATGGACTAATTGCTGGCACCATTGCTGGGGCTGTTTGCAGTGTTTGGTTTGAGTTAATTTACTTTGCTCCCAAAGCTTTTAATGAAGTGGTAGCAGCACATTTACTCTTAATGGGAGTATATCTTGGCACCTATCATCAAGATTCTCCATGCCAACGCAGACGGCTATTTTTTGCCGGTTGTTTGTGTGGATTAGCCCTGTGCTTGCGTATCCATTTACTCCCAGCGATCGCATTTTATCTTGCGTACATTTGTCGTTGGGATTGGCAAAAAAAATGGTTGCCGATATTACTAGGTATAGTTGCTCCTGTTTTACTATTTGGCACGGTGGATGCCTTTACTTGGTCTTACCCTTTCCAATCCTTCTGGTTGAATATTTGGGTAAATGCGATTGAGGGTAAAAGTAGCTTTTATGGGGTTTCTCCCTGGTATGGATATCTGTGGGAGCTGGTTAAAAGTTGGATAGTGGCGATTATTCCCATTATATTGTTGGCAATCAGAGGTGCTCGTCGCAGTCCTATTTTGGGGTGGATGGCGATGATTATTATATTATCCCATAGTGCGATCGCTCATAAGGAATACCGCTTTATTTACCCTGCTGTACTGATGATTATTGTTCTGGCTGGACTGGGAACAGCAGATATAGTTCTAAATCTACGCCCCCGAAATATAGTATTAAATACCACTAAAAAATACGTGTTAATTTGTATGCTCATTTGGTGTTTTTTCTCGGCTGTTTTACCTTTGTTTAGCAGCACAACCCACTGGAGACGTTATGCAGGCAATTTAAGGGCTTTTCAAATATTAAGCACAGAGAAAAACCTATGTGGTGTAGGGTTTTGGGGTATGCATTGGTCCCAAACAGGAGGCTATGCTTATCTACACCAAGATGTGCCACTGTTTATGCTGGAAAATCAACGGGATTTTGATAAATATCAACCTCATTTCAACTATCTAGTTGCGAAAAATAAAGGAACTTTACTATCCCAACAGCAAGATTTCACCGTAGAAAAGTGCTGGAAATCCACCTGTTTATATAAGAGCCAAAAATCCTGTCAAGTAAGGGATGGCTATGACTTTAATCAAGTTATGGAACAGCGAGGAGAGTAGGGGGAAGGAGTTCGGAGTTCGGAGTTCGGAGTTCGGAGTGAAAGAGGGAAGGAGGGAAGGAGGGAAGGAGGGAAGGAGGGAAGGAGTGAAAGAGGGAAGGAGTGAAGGAGTGAAGGAGGGAAGGAGTGAAGGATAAAAAATCTTAACTCCCAACCATCAACCATCAACTAACAACTAACAACTAACAACTAATAACTAACAACTCCCAACCCTCAACCATCACCCATCAACTAACAACTAACAACTAACAACTAACAACCATCAACTACCAACCATCAACACCCCCTGCACCTTATCAATATTCTTCCTCACAGCTTGGGCTGAGGCGTGTAATTCAGCCAGTTCGGCATCAGTGAGGGGTAATTCCAGCAACTTCTGAATTCCACCACATCCCAAATGACAAGGAACCCCAAGAAAAATATCTTTTAATCCATACTCACCTTGGAGATAGGCTGCTATGGGTAATAAACGATGCTGATTTAACAAAATTGACTCTACCATCACACAGGCAGCTGAAGCTGGAGCAAAGAATGCACCACCAGTCTGCATCAGTTCGACAATTTCTGCGCCACCACGCCGGGTACGTTTTACTAAACGTTCGATTGTAGCTGTATCTAAAAGTTCGGTGACAGGAATGCCGTTAACGGTGGCATAACGAGGTAGGGGAACCATTAAATCCCCATGACTACCCATTACCATTGATTTCACGTCAGCAGGTAAAACCCCTAATTCCATGGCAATGAAGGTTTCAAACCGAGCTGAATCTAATACCCCTGCCATACCCATAATCCGATGATGGGGTAATCCTGTGGCTTGCCAAGCAAGATAAGTCATCACATCCAGGGGATTTGTGACCATAATAAATACAGCATTGGGAGAATGAGCGATGGCATTTTTTGCCGCAGATACCACAATTTTGGCATTAGTCAGCAGCAAATCATCTCTACTCATACCCGGTTTGCGGGGAAATCCAGCAGTAATGACGACAATATCGGAATCGGATGTATGGGCATAATCATTTGTACCCATAATCTGCCGATGATGAATTTCAATTCCCCTGGCTTCCATCAAGTCTAATGCTAGTCCTTGGGGCATTCCCGGCACAATATCTAGCAATACAACATCTGCTAGATTTTTTTCTGCTATACGTTGAGCCAGGGTACTACCAACTCTACCAGCACCGACAACGGTAACACGGGGAGAACGACACAGACTTGGAGAAGTAGGGGAAGTATACATAGTTAATTATTTAAATTCTTCAATTTGATCTAAACGTAACCAGATATTCGGGGTTGGCACTTTACCAAACTTGACAAGGACATAATCATTTTTGATATCCATTACTTCCCCTTTGCTTTCAAACAAATAGGAAGGTAAACGAGAATCACTAGCTTGTAGTTCTAGGCTATTTTCTAGCTTTTCGCGGACAGCACGTACCATACTTCCTTTTTTGACAGCCATGATTTTCCCTCTTGGGTTCAATAAAAGTGTTTCATAAAGGATCTTAGCTTGTGCTGAAGTCAGCAATTGATATTTGCCTACGATTCGTCAGTTTTGACAAAATGAAAACCTTACCCAAAAAATTAATTTCTGGGTTGATAGTCCAAGTCTACTGAAGTAATAATTATGAAAGACTTGCACCAAAACGAGTGAAGGCGTTCTTTTTTACGTGATTTATGAAAATACTGTTACCAGTGAGTGACAAAGGCGCAACCATTATGCCCGTACAATGGATTTGCGACGAGGCAACGATACTGACTTGTCAGTTCCCCTGGTAATTTTAATCCTGGAAGTCTCCTTACTTTTTCCTTTTTCCTTTTTCCTTTTTACTTTTTACTTTTTACTTGGTTGACATTGTTCGCAGAAATGGCTAGAACGTCCACCTAATTTCATGCGTTGAATTGGTTGGCCACAAACTTTGCACGGTTCTCCAGTACGGTTGTAAACCCAAGCTACACCGCCGTAGTTACCGTTTATGCCTTTGACATTGAGAAAATTACTAAAAGTAGTGCCACCAGCAGCAATACTGGTTTCTAATACCTTAATTATAGCAGTGTATAAACTTTCGATTTGTGATCGCTGCAAATCTATACATTGAGTTTCCGGACGGATTTTACTGAGGAACAATGCTTCATCAGCATAGATATTACCTAATCCTGCCACCACGGATTGATCTAATAGGGCTGTTTTAATAACACGGCGACGATTGTGGAGTTTATTCGCCAAATATTCTACTGTAAATTCATCTGAAAATGGATCTGCGGCTAATTTTGCTAAACCAGTAATAATGCTTTCTATCTCTACTGTTGGAGCAACGAACCACATTTTACCAAAGGTACGCTGATCTACAAAACGCAATTCCTGATTGCCCTGAAAAAATAACCTAACTCTTGTATGCTTGTGTAATGGTTCATCTTTATTTAACCACAACAATTGTCCTGTCATCCGCAGATGAACCCCTAACCAAGCAGGAGTTGGGGCAAGTTGAGCTAGTAGATATTTACCACGACGATACCACGAAGCGATCGCATTTCCCCGAACACCATCAATAAATTCATCAATAGATTCAGGTTGAGCTACCGTGCGTTCCAGCAGTACCTCTCCACCTGTAATTTTTTGTTCCAGGGTTAAACTGTTCAACCCCCGACGTACTGTTTCTACTTCTGGCAGTTCAGGCATTCCAACTGATCAAATAATTCGTGATTTATAATTCAGGATACAACTCCTTAGTACCACTGCGCGTCAGTCAAAAGTCATTCAATTTTGGATTTTGGATTTTAGATTTTGGATTGACTCCATGTCATTTGCCAAGGGCTTGAAATAACGATAGAACCCTTTCTTTTTCTCCACGGATAAATCCAGGGGCTTGTATCCAGTTTATTTTTCGGTCAAAAGTATTGTATTCTCTAGCTTTGAGGTTTTATAAATGGTTGGCTTCTTTCCGTCCACTTGTAACCGACTTGTACTAGATATTCTCAGGAAGCAATCTATATGGAGCTTCAAAATCCAAAATCTAAAATCTAAAATCGTTCCAGTTCCAATCAGAAGGTGATAGAGAAACAAAAACTAAGAAAAGCTGCATCAGCTACAAAATCAGCCAAGTTCACACCTTCCCTATCTTTTCTTATTCTCTATCACCAGTTTAAATAATCCCTTGATGGCTAATCTGGGAAATTTTATTTTTTAGCCTTGGGCGCTTCTACCTCTACTACTTCGTCAACAGCAAAGTTATTGGTATTTACACCACCAGCATTACCACTGAAACCGGTATAGTTAACTTTATCGAAACGGACGATTACGGGATACTTGATGCCAGATTTGTCAATGGATGCAACAGTACCAATATCGTTATACCAGTAGGATTCTTTACGAAGAATACGCACTTTAGAACCGCGTTGAACCATAATTTTTTCCTTTTTAGTTATGAATTGCCAGCATATGGGGCTAATTTTATTTCAGTCTACCAAGGCAAAGGGTAACAAAAGGAGGGATAAACGTTAAGAGTTGCAACAATCTTGGAATTATTGGCTGGAAAATCCTTGTTTTCTCATTCCCAGGCCCTGCCTAAGGAACACCCATCACGAAGTTCTGCCTCCTTCTAAGAGTGAAATATTGAGGCAGAGTTTTATGTGGAGGCGACAAAAATACTCAAGAAAAAGATATTGAGGACGCAAAAACTCACTGGAAGGAGTATATGAGTCGTGAGAAAATTTAGAACACTCGATGAATTTGAAGAAGATTATTTCCGTAAACACCCTGAAGAAATTGACGATTATTTGACTGAGATATTTCAAGAATACGCCCAAGATAACGACTCTGGCGCACTATTATCATCCTTGCGTGTGGTTGCTCGTGTAAGGGGAATTAGTGAAATAGCCTCACAAGCAGGTATGACGCGCCGAGGACTACAAAAAGCTTTATCCAGTGATGGTAATCCCCGTCTGGAAAACGTTAATTCCATTATGAAAGCCATGGGATACTGTCTAATACCACAAAAAATCATCTACCACAAAAAATCATCCCTCCAACAGCAGAGTAAATCACTAATTGCACATGCTTGTCTCGTTCCCAGGCTCTGCCTGAGGAACACCTATCACGAAGTTCTAAGCTGTTAAGGGTCTAAATTGTATACATAGGGCTTGCAGCAAAAAGTCTTTTGGTGGGGGTAGGGAATAGGGAATAGGCAATAGGCAATAGTTTCAGCCTCTTTTTTGATATTCAAAATATCATCAAAAATTACAGATGCAAGAATTTTAAACATAAAATCCTAATTCCCTTGCACTTAATTCCCCAAAAAATAGCCCTTATGCATTGATAAATCAATGTTTGATAGTTATTTAGCAGACCCTACATAAAGCGGGCAGGATGCCCCGAAGTCGCTACAACGGGGGGAACCCCCGCAACGCGCTTCTCTCCGCACTACAATCACCTGGTTTTTACTTTATACAATTTAGCTGCGTATTAACTTATAAATTGTAGGTTGGGTTTTGTTCCTCAACCCAACATTCTTGGTTCGATTTGTTGGGTTACTCTATTTAAAGGCACTGTCGCGTCTACACTTCGTTCTACCCAACCTAGGCCATAGTTTTAAAACAGTCCCTGGAAACGGTTACTCTAAAAACCACCTTTACGTCCCCAACGTTGACGGCGCTGTTGTTTTAACTCAGCCATTTTTGCCCGTTGTTCCGGTGTAAGTACCTTACGCACGGCTAGCTTGGTATTGAAACGCTTCAGTGATAATTGTTGACGAATACCTTGAACTTTGTCGTATTGTTGCCTTAGTTCTTCATCAGTGGCGGTATTACTTCCCATAAGTTGACGCATTTCCTGTTTGGCTGCCTTCATTTCTTGCCGTAAACCTTGGGTATCTTTTTTTGCTTGATTGTGAATTGACTGAATCTCCTTGACTTGGTTATCATCTAATCCCAATGCTTGTTGCATACGCTCTAAACGCTGCTGTTTATTACCCCATCTTTTTCTTTTCCTAAAGGGCATATCATCATTAGATGGGTTTTGAGCAATGGTTTGCACTTTGTAGGAACTGGAAGTTTGACTTTGGTTAAATGAAGCGGCAATGCTGCTCATGGGTACGAGTAAGGATGCAGCTAAGATGGTGGATGCGGAAATTGTACGCCAGTTCATAATCTATCTCCTGAAAATGTTTGAGTTCGTAAAGTCTTGAATAAAGTTTGTTATCCTTGCGAACAATTTCATCTTAAGAAATCTGTCTGATAATTACATGAATCCCTAATCCCAAATCTCAGGTATCTCAAGTACTATAACCATCTAGTACTTTTGGCCTATATGGAGTTTTGCAGGTAGTACCTGGGCAACTTTTAGACATGGATTACTTTGATTTATATTAAAAGCAGTAAAAATATTCACAGCAACTGGCTGCTGCTGTTATGCAACGGTTGATTTGGAAAAAACACCCTTTTCGTCTTTTATTTTATTTAGAGTTAACTCTGTTAGGAATTAGCTTATTAGCTGCGTTTTCTCCCTTGCCCCCTCATCGGTTTCACTTACAGAATCCACCCAATATCCCTGACATCCTAATACCTATTACTTTACCAAGTTTAGGATTCAGGTTCCGCCCAATTGTAATTCCCATTATTGCAGCTTTGGCTGCCTTGGGTTTGCGATTGCCCTTTGGTTCTCGTGTTGCCCAAGTGATGTATACAAGCCTGGGATTTGGCTTGAGTTGGTTGGCTGTACTTTTGGGAGGAAGGGGAGAAAGGGTGTTTCCTTCCCTGTTGCTGGTGGTGGTAATCCGTGCTTGCTTGATGTTTCCTTGGAAAGGGCGCATACTAGTAGCGATCGCAGCCTATGGTTCTTTTCTGATGATGCTATTTATGTCATTTATTGGCATGACTCCTTTTGGCATCCCCTTAGGTAGAAGATTACCTCGTCTATTACGCAGAATGCCAGATGAGCTGGTACAGCCTTTTTTAATTAATCTAAAGCTAAATTCGGCGTTATTATTTGCTTTGGTGTTAATGTTTGTACTGTTGTTGGTGGGGACTCTACTGGCTGAGAAACAAAGCCGTCAACAACTATCTCTTGCCAATCGTCGCTTACGTGAATATGCATTATTAATTGAAAACCAAGCTACCCTACAGGAAAGAAACCGCATCGCTAGGGAAATTCATGATTCTGTGGGTCATTCTCTCACAGCCCAAAGCATTCAATTAGAAAATGTGGCAATGCTATTAGATGATGAAGATGTGGGACAGGCTACTCAAAATCTACAAAAGGCGAGACAATTGGGTAAAGAAGCCTTACAAAATGTCCGTCAGTCTGTTGCTACTCTCCGCAATCACCCTTTGGGAGGACAATCACTCACAGTTGCTGTAACCAAATTGGTGCAGGAATGTGAGAAAACAAATGGTATTCAAATTAATTCTGAAATTAACTTAAGTTATCCCCTATCAACGGAAATATCTACAGCCATCTACCGAGTAATTCAAGAAGCATTGACTAATATTTCTAAACACAGTCATGCAGATAAAGTTCGTCTTATTCTCAAGGAAAAGACAACAGGTATTTTAGTATCAATTAAAGATAACGGTCAAGGGTTCAATCCCCAAGAAAATACCACAGGATTTGGACTCCAAGGGATGCGGGAGAGAATAGAAGTATTGGGCGGCCATCTTCACCTTACCAGTCAACTTGGTAAAGGTTGTAAAATTCAGTTTGAGATACCACTATCGGCAGATGAAAATCCGAGTTTTACTGGTTGACGATCAAAGTATTATTAGGGAAGGTCTTGGTAGCTTATTACGCAACAAGCCTGATATCGAAATTGTCGGAGAAGCAGAAAACGGTCAAATTGCCGTGGAAAAAGCGATCGCTCTCCAAGCAGATGTAGTCTTAATGGATGTGCGAATGCCAGTCATGGACGGGGTTGCAGCAATTCGTTCCCTAGGACAAAAAAATCTTAATATCAAAGTGCTGGTGCTGACAACTTTTGATGACGATGAATATATTACTCAAGCCATGCGCTTTGGTGCCAAAGGATACCTCCTCAAGGATACCCCCTCAGCAGAACTAGCTGAAGCTATCCGTGCAGTTCATAAAGGTTATACCCAAATGGGGCCAGGATTGTTTGAAAAGGTAATGCTAGCTTCTCCTACCACCGAGCCGGAACCATCCCCCGAGTTTGAGCATTTAACACCTAGGGAAAAGGAAGTATTACAATTAATTGCCCAAGGATTGAACAACCGGGAAATTGCCAAAGCCCTTTATATTTCTGAACGCACCGTCAAGAACCACGTTAATAGTATACTAGGTCGGTTAAATTTGCGCGATCGCACCCAGGCAGCTATTTTTGCCAGTCGCTTACCCCCAGGGAAAGAGTGAAGATAATTACCAATCGCCACCAGCACCACCGCCACCACTACTACCACCACCAAAGCCACCAGCACCACCCCCATCACTACTACCACCACCACTCCAGGTATTGCCATCACTACTCCAGCTGCTGCTGGAATTACCACTGCCAGAAGAATGGGGCAGGGGAGGTAGAGGGGGAATCTTTTTTTCCTTCTCTTGGTGATAATCACACAGCTGACACTGGTCAATTATCAGGCGTTTCCCTGGGAAATGTTGCGTCGGTGCAGCCAGGGTTTTTTCGGTACGTTTAACTGTTAATTCCTGACAGTGAGGACATTGTTGACAATCTGGAGATGGAGATACCCAACCAACCAAATGAAAGGCTCCATCGTTTAATTCTGGACTGCATTGGGGACATCTCCAAGCTTCAAAGTTGATACTACCTATACTAGCGGCAACCTTCTCTGGTTCGCTGAGGTATGATTCGATAGCAGCATCCTCTACTTTTTCCATTGGTTGTTTGCATTGAGAACAGTAGACAGGGTGACTATGACCACGGATGCGTGAGTGCCCTTCTGGTTTCAATAAAACTCGACCATACCTATACCTATAAGCAGTTCCTACGCCCACTGCCAATAAACCACCCCCAACCAGGGAAATCCAAAGTATACCTGTGTTTTCTTGAGTTAGTTGTTCGTATTCTGGTGCAGATTCTTGGGTAGGAATTACTGGCATAGAAGGAACCGTTGCATCCTGTGCTAATTCCTGACCTAGAGATGGTTCCAAAATAACTATTAAGGCTTTTGTTCCCCCTAGTACTCCACCATCAAAATCTCTTTGTTTAAAGCGAGGGATAATTTCCGTGCTAATAATCTGACCCACCTTGGCATCGGGCAAAATCCCTTCCATACCGTAACCAGTTTCAATTTCCACTCGCTTATTTTTTACAGAAATCAAAAATAGTATGCCATTATCTTTACCTTTCTTGCCAATTTTCCAATGATTAAATAGTTTGGTGGTAAATTCTTTTGGGGTAGCCGCAGGTGCTGTTTCAGGTACAGTAACTACCGCTATTTCTGCACTATTTTTTGCTTCTAGGCGAGAAATCATTTGATTAAGTTGGCTTTCTGTGCGATCGCTCAAAATATTTGCCATATCAGTAACCCAACCGCCATAAATCTGTTGGGGATTAGGTACTTCCTCTACCGTTAAAGCATAACTAGGAAGGGCAACCAAAAAAATAGCAAGGCTCAATGAACCAGCCCATAAAATATGACTAAGTTTAAATAAATTAATTTTCATTGTTCTTCAATCTCCACCACCAAACTGCTGAGAGGATGTTTGTTTTTCAGTCTGTAACACCAATGATTAGTTACCTGTTTGGCTCTTGATTTTGGTTTGTTTATACCTTTATATTCAGGAGTAAGTTGTTAAACTGTGGCGTATTTAATTTGTATATCGGACGCGGGC
>JASJCJ010000040.1 GCA_030066045.1 Calothrix sp. MO_167.B12 | reverse complement strand
GAGACGTTCTGACGGGGACTGGTAACAGTCTAGTTAAGAGTCTAAGAAGCAGGAAAAAAGGTGGAGAGGCAAGGATTTATCCTGCCTCGTAACATCCTTTGAGAATCCCTGCGGATTTATCCCAGGGAGTACGTCAAAATAACTGTCTAAAATTCCCCCATCTGAATTTACCTATTATCAAGGGCACACCTTAGGTGTGCCCTTGCTTACCATCTTTCATCAGCTAATCCAATGTAGTGGCAATCTGATTTAGGATAAAGTTGCTGCTGGGCTTAAACCCAGAATATCCAACAACCGTTCCACATCAAAATGCTCGGTCATGAGATGGCGAATAAAGTCAACTTTGATCGGTTCATGCACCCGCACCTGACCAAAGGTATGATCCACAATTTCCACAGTAGTAAGAGTGTCTAAATCTACTGATAAAATGGGGATTTCTAGCTCCTCTGCACGGCTGAGGATAAATGGTTGGGGTGGGAGTTTGCCTGTGAGAATTAGGCATTGGGTAGAAGTTTCCAAAGCAGCTTGTTGAATTTCCACGCGATCGCCTCCCGTGACTACTGCCATATTGCGACGTTTGCGAAAATATTTGACTGCCGAGTTGACATTCATGGCTCCAATTGCCAAACTTTCCACCATTAAATCCAAGCGATCGCCACAGCAAAGAATATCTGCCTGTAGTTGGTGTACCAGTTCCCGCACGCTGACACTACGTAGTAAATCACTTGTTGGTAATACCCCCAGTAAGGGAATACCCTGTTGTTCCAAAAAAGGTTTCATTGTACTGTCTACCAAGGGCAGTTGCTTTTCTGGTACATCATTAATAACTACACCAATCAAACGTTCTCCCAAAAGCTGTTTGGAAGCTAAAAGAGACTCTATGGAAGCCAAGGAATGATAGCGAGTCACTAAAATGACTGTAGCATCAATTACCTGGGCAACTTGTGATAAAGATAAGTCAAACAAACAACCTGCGGTCAAATTACCAGGACCTTCCAGTAATACCAATTCACCCAACTGCTGTTCTAGATATTTTTGGGCTAGAGCTTGTTGATAATCTGTTGGATCTTCACCTCTCAAGCGTTTTTCTACAGTTGCCTCATCTAAAGCGAGTACAGTTGGTGCAATACGTGTTGGAGATAGTTTTAGACTATTTGTAATGAACTCAACATCTTCATCCACGATTTCATCGGCGGCATTGGAGCAAATTCCTAGGGGTTTGCCATAGCCAATATCCAGTTGTTTCTCCTGTAGTAGATGAGATAGACCTAATACGGTAGCCGATTTACCGCTATAAGCTTCCGTCGAGCCAATAAGCAAATATTTAGCAGATTTTGGCACACATGCACTCCTAAATTTTGAAGTTCAGTAAAACCCAACTAGGTGTTTTCTAATTTTAGGTCGAACTCAGGCAATCGAGCTTGCTAATAAACTAAACTTGGCAACAAGTGTAGATAAGTTAGCTCGGTAACACAAAAATCCCACCCATTTGATGGGTGGGAAGTTATACCAATTTCAAAAAATAATGCGACAAATAGATTCTTGTTCGGTGACGTAGCATCGCTACGTCTCTACCAAGGGATGTGTTGCGATCATTGATTAAATCGGTATCAAATCACCATAATTGGGATTTAATCTTCTATACGTAGGAGCTTGCGGTAAAAAGTTTGAGAAAAATCAGTTTTACGAGAGCGTTTATAATTTTCCATAATTTCTATTAAAAAACCAATAAACTCAAAACTCGCCATCATTACTTCATAGCTGAGTTCTGCGTTGCCATCAAATTGCAATCGGCAACGGGTTAAGTCAGAAGGGAGTCTGGCAATATTCCAAGTTGCAACAAAAGGGATACTATCGCTACCTTCTATGTTCCGTTGTCCTTCCACAACGCCTTTTTGATATAGGCTGATTGCATAGGGCAAAAAATTACGTTTACTACCTGCAACATAGGGTAGGTAAACACTCGCCTGTTGGGGTGTGGCAGGTTGGAGTTTCTCAAAGGACATGATCTAATCTTCTTTATTTTTGAGTGAATATTGAGGACTGGGGTAATTGTGCCTATTATTCCCAGTAAGTATTGTATTCACTCACATCTATTGGTAAATAGAGGGAAGGAGTGAAGGAGTGAGGGAGTGAGGGAGTGAGGGAGTGAAGGAGTGAGGGAGTGAAGGAGTGAGGGAGTGAAGGAGTGAGGGAGTGAAGGAGTGAGGGAGTGAAGGAGTGAAGGAGTGATGGAGTAATTAATTAAACTGCCAACCGCCAACCACCAACCGCCAACCGTCAATCAAAAATCAACAACAGATTATCTGTTTGTCAAAATTGATTGACTCTTGGTTAACTACATTTAAAGATGTGTTAAGAGAATATTTGAGTGGGTTAATACTTATGGCTCCACTGGTTGCAAACTACTATCTGACATATCGCTGTAACGCTCGCTGTCATTTTTGTAATATATGGGCGTTAGAACCAGGAAAAGAGGCGAATTTTGAAACTATTAAACATAATCTCCAAGACTTACGCCGTTTAGGCGTCAAGTACATTGATTTTACTGGTGGCGAACCCTTATTGCGAGATGACGTTGGGCAAATTTATACGGAAGCGAAACGGCAGGGTTTTTATACCAGTATGACGACAAATACGATTCTGTACCCACAGAAAGCAGAGGAAATGAAAGGTCTAATTGACTTTTTAAACTTTTCTTTGGATGGAGCGGATGCGGATACACACGATCGCTCGCGGGGAGTACAAATTTTTGATACCTTAACCAAATCAGTAGCGATCGCCCAATCTTTGGGAGAGTATCCAGTCCTGAACCACACTGTCACCGCCCAAAACTACCAACGCCTAGAAGAAATAGGAGAGTTGGGTCAACAATTAGGGGTGCGAGTTTGGTTAAATCCCGCTTTTACAGCCCATGAAAACTACAACTCCAACAAGAATCCAACCCCAGACATGATAGCGGCAATTGCAGCTGTTGCTAAGAAATATAACAATGTCGGTTACAATAAGGCTGCACTAGCTTTTATTGAAGCTGGGGGCAATGACACTAAAAATCCTCGCTGTAAGGCAGTGGATGCGGTGATTGCCATATCTCCCAACGACGAACTGTTGTTACCTTGCTATCATTTTGCCCAAACCGGGGTTCCCATTAATGGCAAGCTCTACGAGCTATACCGAGAGTCCCAAAAGGTGGAAGAATACCGCCAATCCCAAGGCAAACTAGATGTATGTGAAGGTTGCACAGTTTGGTGTTATCTGATTCCCAGTTTCTTTATGGGTGTGGACAAATATTGGTGGTTGAATCAAGTTACCTATGCCAGCGAATTCCTGGCCCGAAAACGATTCTTACAACGAGCTTGACCCACTTAATTCTCTGCTGTCAGATATTTCCGTAGCAGAGGATGTGGAGACGGAGGTGGAGACAAATTCTGTGTCTCTACCATCTCGGTTTCAAGGTCGCAGACGTAAAGCCGCTTTAGTTTTAACTATGGTTTGGAGCGGTACGATTGCCTTGAATTTACTCTCTTGGGGCTCTTTGTTTGTATTGGGGCTGACTACAATTATGGGTATTCATGCCTTGGTGATAGTTTTTGCTAAACCCAGGGAAAAAATTTCCCAGATGCAGGGAGATTATCCCCATGTATCTGTGTTGGTGGCAGCGAAAAACGAGGAAGCTGTCATTGGCAATTTAGTGGAAAATCTTTGTAATTTAGAGTATCCAGATGGGAAATACGAAGTCTGGATTGTTGATGATAATAGTAGCGATCGCACACCCCAATTGCTGACAAATTTAGCCAGGGAATATGAACATCTTCAGGTGTTGCGGCGATCGCCAGAGGCTAGTGGTGGTAAGTCTGGAGCTTTAAATCAGCTACTACCACTAACTAAAGGGGAAATTTTGGCGGTGTTTGATGCAGATGCCCAAGTTTCACCGGATATGTTGCAGCAAGTAGTACCCATGTTTCAACGACAAAAGGTGGGTGCGGTACAGGTACGCAAAGCTATTGCTAATGCCAAGGTCAATTTTTGGACTCGGGGGCAAATGGCAGAAATGGCGGTTGATACCTATATGCAGCAACAGCGTACCGCCATTGGCGGCATTGGTGAATTGCGGGGTAATGGTGAATTCATTCGCCGTCAAGCATTGTTAAGTTGTGGTGGCTGGAATGAAGAAACCATCACCGATGATTTAGATTTAACTTTACGGTTACATTTAAGTGATTGGGATATTGATTGTGCTTTATTCCCACCAGTATATGAAGAAGGGGTAACTAGTGCCATTGCTCTGTGGCATCAACGTAGCCGCTGGGCAGAGGGAGGATATCAACGCTATTTAGATTACTGGGATTTAATTCTCCGCAACCGCATGGGAAGTAGGAAAACCTGGGATCTATTGATGTTCGCCATTACTATGTATATTTTGCCCACCGCAGCAATTCCCGATTTACTAATGGCGATTATCAAGCACCGTTTACCTTTACTCAGCCCCATCAGTAGTTTGACCGTGTTCATGTCCCTATCCGGGATGTTTCATGGTTTAAGACGCATACGCCGCGATCGCGATCGCGGTTTTTCTGTCTCCAACTATTTATTAATCTTGCTGCAAACCCTGCGCGGTACTTTATATATGCTCCACTGGTTTGTGGTCATGAGTGCCACTACTGTGAGGATGTCAGTTAGACCAAAGCGGTTGAAATGGGTAAAAACTGTGCATCAAGGCAGTGAAGATGATTGATCAAGGCCTTGAGCGGGTGTGGGGTGTGAGGTGTGGGATGTAGGGAAGAATTAGCCCCTACACCCTACATCCTATCTCCTCCATCCTGTTCATGCGATCGCTCTGATGGTAACTTGGCCAAAAGGACTGATTCTGAATACAAAACAAAAATTGGGGGATAATCCCCCAAAGCCATTTATGAGGTAGCAATGCTACGTCACCGAACAAGAATCTATTTGTCATATTCTTTTTTGAAATTAACGTGAGTTCGACGGTTTGAAAAAGGTTCAAAAAAAAAGCTTTTAACTCCTAACACTGAATTCCTAACACCGAACTCAGTTTGAAGTTGGTATTAAAAATACGTGAGTTCGACGAAATTTTGATGCTAAAACCCTTATGAATCAAGGATTTGTACAATTAAAGTGAGGAGTCACTTCCCAAATTGTTGAGAATAAACTCAACAATTAACCTAAACTTAGTAAATCAGTGTGAGTTCGACAGAACTCAGGTAAATTTTAACTCCGAACTCCGAACTCACGTTAAAAATTATCTTGCCCAGAGTCTGGAGTCGGTGTAATTACGGGAATACGCACATCGTCATCATCATCAGGAGTAAAGGTGGCTGATGGTGAGGGGATTTCTGTGGGTATGGGTGAAGGTGTTTCTGTAGGTGTGGGAATATCCGTAGGTATAAATGAAGGTGTTTCCGTAGGAATATCTGTGGGTATAGGTGAAGGCGTTTCCGTAGGTATGGGTTGTTCGAGAGTTGTTAAACCTACATAAAGACTGTAATCACTTTCAGTAATTCCTGGCAAGGTAGTTAAATCAATTTTATATTCACCATCACTAGGTAATATTCCTTGATAAAAAGAAACATTTTGAGCCGTATTTTCCACAGGCTCTTCACTGGGAGTTAGAACTTGAAATGTAACACCACTTTCCTGTACTAACATCACTGTTATTTGCTGTCCTGCTTGACCTCTGAAAGTATAGCGGACAATTTCATTGGACTTGAGAGTATCATCTACCTTGGCTGTATTGGATGAATTAAAAGTGAGCCGCTTAATTCTTTTTTCTACTGGTAGTTCTTCATCCTGGGGCGTGGGTGTTGCACTAGGAACAACAACTGGGGAAGGGAAAGTTTGGGGAGGAGCAGTAGAGATGGTAGTAGATGGGGTTTGGATTTGTTGACTACGGATGGAACGTACTAAAGCCCAAGAACCGAATCCTGCCAGAATAACTACAGCCGCTCCAATGGCTCCAATGGCTAAGGAATTATCTAAAACTGAAGTTGGGGGTGTGGGAATTACTGGATTTCCTCTAGAAGAAGCAGGCTGCATTGGCCCAGAAGGACGACCAACTGCAAGGGTTTGTATTTGGGATAACTCAGCATTAGAGCTAGTTCCTGCCTCGATTGATTGTAATATAGGTGCTAATTCTGCCGCACTTTGGTAGCGGTTGCTCGGTTTAGAACTCAACATCCGATTTAATACTTGGGCAAATTGGGGATTTACCGTCACCCAACGCTGCCAATTCCAAGTTAGTTGCTGGTTATCAAATAGTTCCTGGGGTTCTTTTCCGGTTAACAAAACTATGGCAGTCACAGCCAAAGAATATAAATCGCTATTGGGAAAAACTTGACCTGTTTGCATTTGCTCGGTAGGAGAATAACCCAATTTGCCAACATAAGTATTTGTGACTGTACCATTGGGATTTTGTAAGCGACTAGCAAGTTCCTTTACCACCCCAAAATCAATTAACACTGGTAAGCGATCACGATCTCGAAGAATAATATTTTCTGGGGAGATATCTCGATGAATAATCCCTTGACTATGGATGTATCCTAATACTGGTAATAATGACTGGATTAAATGCAATATTTCTGTCTGAGTAAATGCACCACCAACTGCCTGACGTTCATCTAACAGAGTCCGGTATGTCTTACCTTGAATATAATCCTGTACTAGAAATAATCGCTGGTCTTCTTCAAATCGCTCCCGGAATTGTGGTACTTGTGAATGTTTGATTTGATATAAAATTTCGGCTTCCCTGAGAAATAAATCCTGCGCTTTTTGCCAAGAGTCACCTCCTGTAGCAGTAGGGATTAATTCTTTGAGGGCACACGACTCATGAAAACGCCTTTGGTCTTCTGCTAGATAAGTTCTACCAAATCCTCCCTGGGCAAGAGTGTTAATGATGCGATAACGATTTTGTAGTATTGTGCCAGTTGTAAGTGGTGGTTGCATTGTTGATTGACTTGAATAACTGATGTGTTATTTGCTGGTAGTTCCTGGTTTAACCTGGTAATTTTACGTAATTATTATTTTTTGGCAAACTAGCTTTACTCTATTTTCACACTCAATCTGTAGTTATCTTTAAACCTCATCCTGAAGGACGGGGTCTCCTTAAGTGTAAATACAGGCAAAATGCAACTTGTGTTGGGCATTGCTGGCAACTATCCCATGTTTCCCAGCCATGAATGCTAGGAAATCTAATTTTGCAGGTATAATTTATCTTACTTTCTTTGGCAATATATCAGCCTCAGCGAATTGACACTCATGCAACTAATACAGTATAGAATAGACACTTGTTTACTCCGCTGCTAGTCACGAATTTTAGAATATTATAGTTTTGATTAAAATTCTCACAGACTGTGAAAGTAGTATTACCAGACAAAAATCCCCAAAACTATGGATTTTATTCTTTGAAAATAGGATGCATAATGATGGAGTGCATCTGCCCCAAAGAGATACTTTCAACATTTAAGTTTCTATCCACAGTATGCTCATAGTAGTTTTTACTTACAGATGCCCATGCTGATATTTTTTAGTGAAACAAATAAATGTCTTTATTCTCAATGATAAATTTATATGGGTAGAGAAAAACTTTCTCCCACACATATTAATTTGAATGCCTTAGTTGTGATATGCGATCGCAAAAGTTTCACTTATTGTTCTGATTCCCTAACAATATTGCAGTGACTCAGACAAAAGTTGTTCACCAAAAAGGCTAAATAAAGAGGGGGTGATAAATTGATTAAGGAATGTTTCAAATTCGTATGAAAGCTTCAATAAAACACATAAAACTTCTGACCGAATATTTCGGTTAAACCTGCCAAATATCTAATGATAAGATTGCCATGAATGCACATCGAGGATCTGCTGTGCTCAGTTCTGCAACTTTAAAAATGCCAACAACAGCAACAGGACTGACTGAAAATCACCGTCTGAGGCTGTTTTCTGGCTCTGCCAATACCCAACTTTCTCAAGAAGTCGCCCGCTACCTGGGTATGGACTTAGGACCAATGATTCGCAAAAGATTTGCGGATGGAGAACTATACGTTCAAATCCAAGAATCAATTCGCGGTTGTGATGTTTATTTAATCCAACCAAGTTGCCATCCCGTGAATGACAACTTGATGGAATTATTAATTATGATTGATGCCTGTCGTCGGGCTTCTGCACGGCAAGTAACAGCAGTAATTCCCTATTATGGTTATGCTCGTGCTGATCGCAAAACTGCGGGGAGGGAGTCCATTACTGCCAAGTTGGTTGCTAACCTGATTACCCAAGCAGGTGCTAACCGAATTTTGGCAATGGATTTACACTCATCCCAAATCCAAGGATATTTTGATATTCCTTTAGATCACGTTTATGGTTCGCCTGTAATACTGAGTTATTTAGCAAGTAAAAAACTTTCTGACCTTGTGGTAGTATCTCCGGATGTTGGTGGTGTCGCTAGAGCTAGGGCATTTGCCAAAAAGCTTGATGATGCCCCATTAGCGATTATTGACAAACGTCGTCAAGCTCACAATGTTGCCGAAGTGTTGAACGTCATTGGTGATGTCAAAGGTAAAACGGCGGTGCTGGTAGATGACATGATTGACACTGGCGGTACAATTGCTGCGGGAGCAAAGTTACTGCGTGAACAAGGAGCGCGTCAGGTATATGCCTGTGCTACCCATGCAGTCTTTTCTCCACCAGCCATTGAACGTTTGTCCAGTGGTGTTTTTGAGGAAGTGATTGTGACTAATACAATTCCTGTACCAGAAAGCGATCACTTTCCTCAATTAACTGTGCTTTCTGTGGCAAATTTATTAGGGGAGACAATTTGGCGGATTCATGAAGATAGTTCTGTAAGTAGTATGTTCCGCTAGTACTTAACCACATTAATTATCATGGGTCATAGAGCCTCGACTTCTTAAAGAAGTCGAGGCTCTTAACTATTTTCAAGTTAGCTCCCCACAGGAAAATCTCACAACCAAACCATGAAAAATGTTTCTGACCCACTGTCAACCGTCAACTAACAACTAATACCAATTTGAAAAAAGAATGCGACACATGGGTAGGGGTTTAGCATTGCTAAACCCCTACAAATAATTTATCTGTTGCAAACATTATTTGAATTGGTATAACAACTAACAACTAACAATCATTTTCAAGTTAGCCCCACTCTGCTCCAAGCCGCGCTTCGCGCGTCTACATAGACTTTGGTACACATACACAACCTGCAGATGAAAATAATTCCCTAACTCTGGGCGGGGTTTCCCCGCCCCTACTCCTGAACTCCGAACTCCCTATTTTCAAGTTAGCTCCCCACAGCAACATCTCACAACCAAGCCATGAAAAATGTTTCTGACCCACTGTAAACCGTCAACTAACAACTAACAACTAACAACCAACAACCATTTTCAAGCTAGGCGCACCTGACAATAACTACGGTGCAATTACTTTGACGGGCAATGGTTTCAGGTATATTACCTTTAATCACCTGTTGCAGTAGTTTTTCCCGGGTTGCACCCATGACTATTGCATCTATTTGTTGTTTGTGTGCTACAGATATAATTGTCTCTGCAACGGAACGCCCAGCAATAGTCTTTACTTCTACTTTGTTGCTAAATTTTGGTTGCAGATACTGGACAAACTTTTCCAGGATATTGGTGTCTGGTTTTTCCTCCGGTGAATAAACCGTACACAATTGAATTTTTGGTGCTTTTCCTAAGGATGCTAGGGCGGGTAATAATTGTACTGCTTCGCTGACATTTGGACCACCGGCAACAGGTACTAGCCAACGATTAAAATTGGTTTGTGCCCCAAATTTTGCCAGAATGACTTCGCAAGGTGCTTGTCTAATTAATGTATCTGCGACACGGCTAAATACTCTTCCTGGTGTCCCTGTACTACCTTTCCAGCCCATAAATAATAAGTCAATGTGTCGCTCTTTGATTGTTTCTAAAGTAGCTTCAGCAACATCGTGTGCTACCCGAATTTGGGTATGAATGGGGACTCTATTGGCTTGTGCCAAATCCGTGGCCTGAGTTAATAAATTTAAACCAGCAGTTGTGCTAACTGGGGTTTCTGCGGGGCTAGAGGAACGGGGAACAACAATTATGTGCAAACATTCCAGTTCGTATCCCAAATCTTGAGCGATCGCAATTGCCATTTTCAACAGCGATCGGGCAGTGTTAGGATTACTCAGTAATATCAATAATCTACCACCACCACTAATGGGGGCACGAGTTTGATAAACTACATAAGAAGGTTGGGGTGCTGTTTGAGTTGTAGAGCCTTCTAACTGGTCTGCTGTGACCCGAATGATGTCACTGCGAGTAATTATTCCCACTAGATGTTTTCCCTCGGTAACTGGCAAACAGCTGAGATTACAGCGATTGAGTAAATGTAAAATATGTGCCAGGGTTGCCGTGGGTATAGCCGTCATTGGTGACGGAAACATAATTTCACTAATGGGAACCTCCTCTACTAAGGAACTATCCGTATAATTGGCTAGCTCCTTCTGAGATATTATACCTACCAGTATGCCCCTTTCTACCACTGGTAAGTTGCGATGGCGAGAACGAGATAATGCCTGTACTGCTTCGGCAAAAGTAATTTGGCTAGATACGGTTTCCACGTGCCGTTGCATGACATCGGCTGCTGTCAGGGTGGTAAGTATTCCCTCTTGGGCTGATTCTTTTAAATTAATACCCTTACCTGCCAATAGGCGATCGTATAAAGAATCGGGAGCAACTATTTCTGCAATCAAATAAGCGATCGCAGAACTAATCATCAGTGGCAATACTATATTAAAATCCGTTGTCATTTCAAAGACAATGACTATGCCTGTAATGGGAACTCTGGTAACTGCGGTAAAAAATGTTCCCATACCTGCTAATGCGTAGGTTAAAGGGGCACTGGCATTGCCTAATAATAGATGTGATTGGATTAATCCCGTTAACAAGCCCAGGGATGCTCCCATAATTAGTACCGGAGCAAATAATCCTCCCGGGGCACCAGTGGTATAAGCTAACATCGTTAACAGAAATTGAGCACTAAAGGCAATTAAGGTCAATTGCCAATTAGCCTTACCCCCAATTAAAATTTCCCGCAATCCCGCACTATCAAGAAAATCATCGGGTAATAAAGCGATCGCTGCTCCGCATAATAATCCCGCTAGTCCCACCCGCAGAGGTAAGGGAATCCGCAGACGACTATTCAAGTTTAAAGCCGCAATAATCCCATTATTAAATAATGCCCCCAAAATTCCTGCTAGAATTCCCAACCCCAAATAAAAAGGAATTTCTCTGGGTGAAAACCCTGTTTGCAAAGGTGCGATTTGAAACACAAATCCCGTACCACCAAGCCACCTGGCAACTACCGCACCAATAAAGGAAGCTAGTATTGCTGTCCCCAAGGTAAAACCAGACATATCCTGAAGCAGTGCTTCAACTACAAATAACACACCAGCAATAGGAGTATTAAATCCAGCTGCTAAACCCGCACCCGCACCCGCAGCAATGATTTGGCGACGGTAGTCTGGGGAGGTGGGAAACCAACGACTAATCTGTGCCGCTAGAGCTGCACCCACCTGTACTGTAGGTCCTTGTCTTCCTAAGGGTAAACCCGCACCTATGACTAAAATACTGCCAACTAATTTTACTATGGCTATCCGTAAATTTAAGGGCAAGGGTACTTTTGCCAATACTGCTTTGACATGGGGAATACCACTACCTGATGTTTCCGGTGTCCATACCACTAGCCAACCTGCGATAATGCCGCAGCTAAATCCAATCCCAGGTAATAACCAAGGGGTAAAGGAGCGAGCTATATAGACTCGCAATCCTCCCAACCAGCCAATGCCTTGCTTGAGTGCCACTGCGGCAAAAGCTGCAACTAAACCAATTATGCAGGCTTCAATAATGGCAAAGTTTTTAGTGGAGTAAAAAAATTGATTCGCTAGTAATTGACGTTCTTTGTTTTTCCTGGATAAAATTATGCGTTTCCACCAATTTTTATGGAAAATCATTAATTGAGAAGAATTTCAATTTATATATTTCTGCCATCAAACCACAATTATCTTGCTGGGCAAGAAAGGTAGAGGGCAGTTTTGTAAGTAATAAGTAATAAGTAATAAGTAATAAGTGATAAGTGATAAAGAATTAAATACCCTCCCTATGAATGGAAGAAACACCTTTACCTATTTACTACTCACTACTCACTCCTTTATGAGTGTTTCTTCAGACACACCCCACTGGCGGCGTACCACCCCTTATAAATGGAAGAAACACGAGATATCCAATCCCTTTCCCTTTTACCCTTTACTCTGTGTTTTTGAACAGCGATGAATGGGTATTCTAGTTGAATTTACCATAGCGATCGCATCTAAAACTATCTACTCAATACTAATTCAGGCTGAGGTTTTTGTTTATCTCCTCCTACTGTTTTCCCTGTCAGCAATTCCACTACATCCATAGCATTACCGATTACCCC
Organism: Calothrix sp. MO_167.B12; assembly: GCA_030066045.1. Lineage (GTDB taxonomy): Bacteria > Cyanobacteriota > Cyanobacteriia > Cyanobacteriales > Nostocaceae > Calothrix_A. The sequence goes on along the minus strand of JASJCJ010000040.1, from coordinate 24,464 downwards.
AGGTACACTAGGATAACCCGCAGTTGCACCCACAAAGAATAAGTTAGGTAACTCTGTACGATATCCTAAGCGATGTAAACCCACTTGATGTGGTACTAGTTTCGCACCATAAATATTACCATGGGGTTGTCCCAGATAAAATTCGCTGGTGGTAGGTGTACCGAAAATTTTCATTCGCGCATATTTGTTTAGATCCGGAATTAAATCTTGCACGCTGGTCATAACCTGTTGGTATACTTCGCGCTTTTTGGCTTTATATGCTTGGGGATTGGTTTTGTGTAACTTTTCAAATGGTTGGCTGGGACAAACTGTGGCAATTTCCAATATATGATGTCCCACAGGTGCTATTTTCCCTTCACTAGATTTCATTGTCGGACAAGAGAGGAAAATCCAGGGGTGGTTCATATCACCTGCCAATTGTTGGTCATAGGCTTGGTTTAAGTCCCCTGTGGGATAGTACCAGACATTCCAATTACCGATACCATAATTTTCCGGTTGAAAACGGCTATCTAAACCCAGGTAAATGTGAAATGCACTAGTGGAGTATTCGTAGTCAGTTAAGCGATGATACTCCCTTTGACTCAAAGCTTGGGAATTATGCATTAACTGTACTGTTAATTTGGGATCGAGGTCACTAATATAAGCTCTTTTGGCTTGATAAGTTTTACCATCAGCAACCACACCTTGAATCATACCTTCCCTAACCTGAATATCTTCCACGGGAGTAGAGAATTTAATTACCCCTCCCCTACTAGTAATTGCCTCTACAATGGTGTTAACTAAATGCTTGAAATGATACTTGGGGTAGTAAGAGCCTTCAGAGTAATTCCATACTAGGGAAGTGTGGGTTATCAGAGCAATTTCCTTTGGTGGTAGGGCATAATCACCGCTTTGTCCTGCTAACACAGCTTGTAGTTTAAGAGGCATTCCCACATGATTATATAAATCCTGTAGAGTCCAATGACGCTGCCAAAATAAATGCCAGTATTTGGGTAACTTGATCCAGTCATACCACTTGCGATTGAACCAGCGCACATCCTGCATCAAATCATGAATTTCTTGATGTAATTGTTTAATGCGATCGCAGTAATCATTAATTGCCTTATCTGACTCAGGAAATATAGATAACAATCGACTACGTAGATTTTCCCATCCTAAAGGAATTTTAAAATCTACCTCTGGAGTAATTATTCGATCTATACAATCTGGATCGAGACTGTTAAAAGGTACATACCTCTCAATATAGTTGAGGAATTTACCAATTTTTTGACCAGGTTTACATTGAGAAATATAGTGTACATCAGCACAAAAGCTATATTCACCGTAATCAAAGGTATGACAACAACCACCAGGTAAGTAGTGTTTTTCCAAGACTAAAACCTGATATCCTTGTCGGGTTAAACAAGCTGCTGTTGCTAGTCCACCCAGTCCAGCTCCCAGAATCACATAATCAAAACTTTCCATGTCATTCTCCTTTGACACTTCGATCTCAATTGCCGTGTTTCTGCGAACATTATCTGTATGTAAAAACACTAAGATAATTAGTGATATTTCACCCAATTGGCAATTTTGGGAAAATGTCTGTCAATAGGCAGGGAAAACTCTCAGGTACTAAGGCTAAAGTATGTATTTAGTCTCGATAATTCAATGTTTTAGTTACAAATTGCGAATGTGAGTATCAGAGGTACAGAGACTTGACAATCGAGATGTAATAAATTTAAGCAATTTTATTGAATCCTTTATATTATTTAGCTTATCTCATTAAACAAGCATCATTTGCGATTTATAGAAAAAACTTTACTTTACCGGATGTGCAACTTTATCTTTAGCCCCCTCCTTTCTAAGGAGACCAAATTAAACACGGGTTTAATGAGGCAGCGGCGGGTGAGACGGGAAGCCTACTGTGTACGCGTTGGCGGAGCCTGCCGTAAGGCATAGCGTTACTGTAGGTACTTCACTTTGTAATTTTATAGCGTTACTCATTGCTCATTGAAAATAGAGACGTTGCACTACAACGTCTCTGCCAGGGAAATATGTTCCAATTATTGTTTTTTTGGTATAATTAAACACTGCGAGTAGAGAAAAAATCGGAATCTTTTCTCTACTCATCATCCTTTACTAATTAGCCTGACGACCTTTTTGTGCTTCTTCTAGGGCTTTTTCTGTGCGTTCGTAACGTTTTGTCTTTGGTTCCCAAGTGGGAAATATACCGACAACAAAATTATTGATTGTGGTTCGGGTTTGGAAACTCGCTGTACTTAAAGGTTTTGGCAGAAAGCTATCTCCAAAACCGATAAATATTAATAAGAGTACAATGAAAAGGCTAAAATTTCCTTTGTTAAACATTATTATGGGACTCAAAAGTATTTGAGTATTGATAATGAGTTTTGATGAGTAAGCTGTTAAGCGTCTAAATTGTATACATACAGGGGGCAGGATGCCCACACACACTACAATCACCTGATTTTTTGACTTTATACAATTTAGCTGCGTATGAACTTATTACTGGCTTTATAACATTTGCAACTTACTAGTTGACATCAGCATTTACCGAGATTTTTCTCCATTCGTAAAATAAAATTTATGATATGGTCGTATTCGTAATGTAACTGAGTAATAAAAAATACAAAGAAAGAGGGGAGTAATGGGAAAAAATCAAGTGACTCAAATTATAAAACAGTACATCAGTGGATTAGCTATTTTATTACCTCTATCTGTTCTAGCTCTTAATAGTCAAGTGAAGGCAGAAACAAACAATAGATTTATTCCTTTTTTTGATACTACAAATAACCCAGTTCCAGTGGCTTTTCCTCCTGGAAAGAAGTTAGATATTTCACCCCCCGCACCACGTCTAAATTCTTTTGATAAGGCTGTCCTGAAAATTTGTGGTCCTATGGGTACAAGAGTGAAGCCATATAAATTTAAACAGCTTTTATCCGATTATCCTGATATCGTCCAAAAACTACAAAAAGTAACTGGAGGAGAATTACGCCCAAATCGTCGTCGCCAATGGGAATTTATCCAAGATTTAACTGATATTTGGTTTAGACGCAAAGGTTTTGAACATATCTTTTGTGGAGAAATTTACAATGCCAATGATATCGGTGGTTTACATTTTTACGGTAGATATTTAGAACTACAAAATAAAGGCATTGGCGGTAGATTACCTAATAATTCCCGGCGCGAGGAAGTTGTTCCTGGTGTAATTTACACAATGGGTGTGATATTAAAACAAAATAATCGTATTGTTAAGGATGTAATTAAAGGGTATACCTATGTTAGTGATGCCCAAGAAATGTTGATAGATGTTACCAGAATATTTAAACTCCAAGGAAATACAGAAGGAGCTTGTATTTTTAATGTGAGAGATAGGGAAACTGGGAAAACTTTCCCCGCAGTATTTGTCAGACGTGATTGGGGAATAATTACTTATTATCCCGATGCTACACCTAAGGGGAGGCAATGTAAACAATGAATTAGGCAGGAGGCAGTCTCCCATGAAAAAATCTAACAACCAAGCTATGAAAATGCTTTGTGACTAACTCCTCAAGGGCGCACGCAATGCGCCCCTACTGCGGCTCCCACACCTAAGCTGTCAACCATCAACTAACAACTAACAACCATTTTCAAGTTAGCGCGGCGAGATAAATTTAATCTTGGGAGGGAGGTTGCAAAAAGGTCACCATTCTTGTGAAGAAAAAACCTGACAGCCCTAAAGTCCAGAAGAGGGACACCAAGTAGATTGCTGAAGCTCGCTGTGAGAATGCTCCCAACCCGTTTAAAATGGAAATCCCCACAACGAAAGTCGTAACCAGAGCAAGGACTTTGGCAGTGCGAACAGAATCCAAACCAGCCCAAAGGAAAGGACAATCTTGGTAAATACCCCGAATGGTGAGTAAGGTGCTAAAGAAAACGTAGATGCCACTGGAAATTCTCCACACCAAAGGTTCCGGAAAACCAAATGCAGCAATCAAGAAGGGAGTCACTGAGAGGGCAAGAGCAGAGAGGCCGGTGGTAATCATCTGGAATAATAGATGGCGCTGATACCGCACCTCTAATTTACCATTGCGTTCCCTGAAAACCCCCACGACCCCTGAGAAGCCGACAAAGGTGGCTGACACCTCAGCTATAGCGAGTAGAAGCTCCTGATGCTGTATGTCCATCCTATCTGTTGTCTACAACGGTCTAACCTTGTCTACAAAATCAACAGCTAAGTCAAGCTCTTGTTTATTGTTCAGGGGCAATGTCAGAAAGTTGGCGAACATCTGTAAGAACAATCTGAGGTTTACCATCTGGGCTTTCTGGATATAAAGAAGCTTCCCCGGAAACGTAAACATAGCTTCGACCATATTTTACATAACGCAACTGAATCAGTTGCAAGATTTCTTGAGCAGCATCTGAATTTATATCTGGAATCCAAAGATTAAATTTTTGGTACTTAGAGCCAGCATAAATTAAGGCATTATCGCCAACCCATTTATTAATACCGCCTTGAAGATCACAAAATACAGTTATCCTCTTGCTGTTTTTGGCTGCTTCAACGATGGTATCGTAGTCCAGGCGAACAGACAAAACACCTGCTTGCTTACCAATATGACGATAATCTTGTACAACACTGTCTCGAAGATTCCACCAAGGTATTAATTTTTCATAATCACGCTTATCACCACCTGCATTGGTGTTCGGGTCCCAGATAGCTAATTTTTTTGACTGAGCATCGGCTTCTGCTGAGATAAATTGATTGTGATAGAGCCGGGAACGCCCATACTTGACAAAATAAGGACTCCAACCCTCACGAACGGCTTTGAGGTTATAATTTTCATCCCCCTTATAAACGTAGCAAATCAAACGCCCATAATTACCACGGTGTTTCTGTAGGCAAACGGATACCGATTCGTTGGTATCGAACTCGATTGTAACAAGCACATCGCTGGTTGGAACCCCTTGTTCATCGACTCCAAAATATTCTTTCGCCCATTGGGATGCTAACTTCCCAGCATTGGTGGCAGGTTTACCCCCTGCAGTTCGGCTTTCCTCGGTATCCAGACAAACCAGACGGAGGGATTCTTCCTTATCATCAAGCATGACTTTGACTGTATCGCCATCAACAACCTTGGTCAGTTGTAAATCTTTAATAGTTGTGCCCTTCATAACACTTTCTCATGCATGTACTGTGTGATTGTACAGTTGAAATCAAATAAATCCAGCTTCTTTGTTGGGGAGTATCCTGGAAAAGCAGTGCATCATACAAAGAAACATGAGTAAAAAGATTTATTTAGCTAATTCTTATGGATTTTCCCAACAACAGAAAGAGCTACTACTTCCTCCCATCATCTTTAAGTTGAAATCTTTGGGAGCAGAAGTTTGGGAACCGTTTGAACGGAATAACCAATTGGACTTTTCAAAGCAGGGCTGGGCTTACAAAGTTGCTCAAGCAGATTTGAGTGATGTCAAAAACTGTGATGGAATATTCGCTATTGTTAATGGCACACCCCCTGATGAAGGTGTAATGGTGGAATTAGGTATTGCAATAGCACTCAATAAAGCAGTTTTTCTGTTTCGAGATGACTTTCGTAAATGTACGGATAGTAAACATTATCCACTGAATCTTATGCTGTTTGCCGGACTACCGGAAGTTGGCTGGGAAGACTATTATTATACGTCTGTAGATGATATCGATTCTGAACACAAAGCTTTGTATAAGTGGCTATCTGAAGATTCTGCGATTATATCGAATGACAAAAATCTTTGAACACCTATTCAAATTACTATTTGATTTTTGAAAAACACGTAGGGTGTCCTGCCGCGCAGCGTAACGCACCCTACAAGTACCTAATTTTATTCAACAATCAAACCAGATTCCTATATTAGGGAATTCCAAATAAAAAAAATTGTGATTAATTTAGGAAAAAAATGCTGTAAATATACTGTTTACACAAATTGTAAGTAGCTTATTACACTAAATATATGGCTGTAAGAGTTATCTGCTGTAATTTGTGTGTATAGACTGAATTGATATGGATTGTTCCAAAATCAAACAAGCACTATTAAACCTTCCAGATGGTGCATCAGAACCAATAGTGTGTAGCTTGTTTATCTCAGAATTACTAAAAGTGCTGGGATTTGATGCTATGGAAACTGTTCCACAGTTTAATACTGGAAGTGGTGGTAAAAAGGTTGATTATGCGGTTCGTAAAAACTTGAGTAATAATGATATTTTTATTCAAACTAAATCTAATCCTTACCTGTTACTAGAGGCTAAAGGTAAGCATATCAACTTAAGCCCTAATTCTGGACATTACAATTCAACAGTTAAGCAACTTAAAGGCTATTTACTTGAGCCGAATTGTCAATCTGCTAAATGGGGAATTATTACCAACGCTAACCATATTCAGTTGTTTAGGAAACATGGTAAAGTCATTCATCCTGCCCTCCCTTGCTTGGAAATCACTCCCGATAACCTAGATAAAATTATTACAGTAATCAAGAATAAAATTGATAATCCAAAAAAAGCTTTAACTGTAGCTATTTATAACAATAAAGGTGGTGTCGGTAAAACTACCACCACAGTTAATTTAGCAGCTACATTAACACGCTTAGGCAAGAAAACATTAATTGTTGATTTTGACCCCAATCAGCAAGATTTAACTCATTCACTAGGTATAGAATCTACGGGTGATACATTTTACTCTTGGTTGGTGAATAAAAATAATCAACCCCCATCGGGATTAATTAAGCCTTGTAAAGTATCTCCCAAAAAAGGTATGGTATGGCAATTTGATATTATTGCCAATGATGAAAAACTTCAATATATAGAAGAAGAAAATCTACGTCAATTAATCAATTTTAGTAGACTAAGGCAAGCACTAGAACCATTTACATCTCAGTATGACTACATTTTGATAGACTCTCCACCAAATTGGAGATTTTTTAGCAAAAGTGCAATTTATGCAGCTGATATAGTCTTGATTCCAACTAAACACAATAGTATCTTTTCATTGGAAAATGCGGCAACTGTAATTAAACGATTTATCCCTGAGATTCAAAAGCACAGAAAAGATGGTTCTCCAATTGCTTTACCAATCTTTTTCAATGGTGAATCAATGACGGAAGCTGCAAAACTTGTTGCGTATAAAGCAATAAACAAAATAATAGCAAAAGGAAAGAAAGATAAGCATTATCCTATAGACCTCACAGCATACTTCTATCCTAAATTTTCTCCAGCAAAGAAAGACCCCCATATATTTTCTATTCCCAATTATGCAACTATTGCCAATGCTGCATTTGCTCGTCTACCTGCTGTTTATAAAAATAAGATAGCCAACGAACATTATCGGGCTTTAGCGAAGGAATATTTTTTGCAATAAGAGGTGAGTATAAATACATGAGTGTGAGTAATATTGGTAATTTGATGTGCCTTTATATGCATGAAATTAATCCAGGGAAAGGTACAGATGCACCAGAATTTTTAATTAAATCAGCTGCAAGAGCATTGATGCAATCAGGAGGACGTAATTGGGTTCCGGTGATTGTCAAAGAAATTGGTGAGGATGAATATGAGGTTATCGGCAATGCATTTGTGTATGCGATCGCTGAGGAGGTAGGATCAGAAAGAGTATGGTGCATTGTTGCCGATTCTAGTGACAGAACATTAGAACTAACCCAGATTTTGACTGGAGAGTTAATACCTAAAGTTAATTTATCAACTGCAACTAGGGATGAAATTCAAGCGGCGTTAAGATATGTAATTGAGAAACCCAATAGTGGTTTAACAGGTGTAAAATTAGCGATCGCTACTAATCGAATTGAAGAAGCACCACGTCAATTATGGCAAAGTTTAGAACCAATTACTAAACTCAAATGCGGTATTACTAAGGGTAAAAAATTAAATGCACTGAAAGAAGTTTTTTATCTAACTCCAGAAATAAGTCCTATCAGTAATAATGATGACGAGAGTTTAACTTCTCTGACTTTAACCCAGTTAAGAAAATTAGCTAAAGATAAAGGCATTTCTGGATATAGCAAAAAGAAAAAGAAAGAGTTAATTACTCTTTTAGCAGAAGCTTAACCAACTTTGGGGGTTAAATTCCCCTGCTTCTACAAGCAGTACGTTTTGCGTCGGGGTAAAATCTCCGTTACAAAACGCAATTCTAAATTCTAAATTCTTTTAACCCTTTTTTATGAATCAGTGTTCTATGTCATTGAGCCGATTGTCCACCATCAATAATTAATTCAGTACCCGTGACAAATTTAGACTCATCTGAGGCAAGATAGACAACAGCATAGGCAATATCATCTGGTTCTCCCCATACTCCCAATGGAATGTCATCTGTAATTTCCTGGCTGCGTTTTTCCCGTTCTCTACCCTTACCCAAAAATTCATCCCACATGGGTGTAAGAATTGCTCCCGGTAAAATTGAGTTGCAGCGAATTTTGTAACCTTGTTGGGCACAATATAGAGCTACAGACTGGGAAAATTGACGAACACTGGCTTTACTTGCACCATAGGCGATAGCCATAGGAGTAGCGATCGCACCTGCATAGGATGATATATTAACAATGGAGCCACCATCGCCTTGCTTCATTAAGGGTATGGCAGACTGACATCCCAGAAATACCCCTTCTAGATTCACGCCCATTACAGCACGCCACGTATCCAAAGAAGTATTTTCCGGGTCTTGGATAGCATTAATACCAGTAATACCAGCACAATTGACTAGAATATCTAGTTTACCAAAGCGATCGCTAGTCAAATCAATCACTGCTTCCCATTGCCTAATTTGAGTCACATCATGTTTGATAAAAATGCTACCGTTACCGATTTCGTGACTAATGTCGTCAGCATTCCGATCATCCACATCAGTAACAACTACAATCGCTCCTTCTGAGGCTAATTTTACCGCCGTCGCCTTACCGATTCCAGAAGCAGCCCCAGTAATAATTGCCACTTTTTCTTTGACTCTATTCATCAAATATACGTAGATTTAGTGAACAAACTCTGGACGCTTATCTATGCATGGTTTTGCTGCTGATAATTGTGCTGCCAGACGGATTAGGGTGGCTTCTGCGGCTGGCTTACCCATCAACTGTACGCTCGTGGGTAAACCATGACTATCGAAACCTACCGGAAGAGCGATCGCTGGTTGTCCGGTAGCATTAGCAGCAGGACAAGGAGCAACCCAATGAATAATGTTTTGAAATGTGTCTTCTGGACTCAAATGTGCCCATTCACCAACTTTGATGGGTGAGTGCAGATATACGGGTAATACCAGCACGTCTATGTTGTCGAAAAAGGCAACTATTTGTCTACATGCTATCTGCATTTGCAACACTGCCTGTAAGTATTTACTTGCAGAATCAATTCTCGATAACAACCAACGATTTAAAGGTTGTAATGCCTCTGCAGGAAGGCCACTAGCACCTATCCCAGATTGCCAAACTGTTTGGAATGGTTGGACTATGCCGCCAAAATCCGGACATTTTGCTTCTACGGTGTGACCTAGTTCTGCGAGTAATTTAACTGTATCTAAAACAGCCTGTTGACAAGTGGCATCAGCATCACCCAAAGGAGGAATACTAGTAGTATAGGCGATACGTAAATTACCTGGTGATTCCTTAGTATTACTGAGAAAAGATGTTTGCGGATCGGGTAGCCAGTAGGGATCGCCTGTAATATAACCAGACATGACATCCAACAAAGCCGCCGCATCAGCCACATTTCTGGCAAGGGGACCATTGACAGGTAGTCCACTAATGCGATCGCCTGCGGGAGCTTGGGAAACCCTCCCCCGTGATGGTTTAATTCCTACCAAACCGCAACAAGCAGCAGGTCCGCGAATGGAACCACCACCATCGGAACCTTGAGCGATCGCGCACAAACCAGCAGCAGCAGCAGCCGCCGCACCTCCACTGGAACCACCAGGGGTATATTCTAAATTCCAAGGATTTCTCGCTGGGGGAAAACCCGCAGGTTCAGTGTAAGGAAAAGAACCCAATTCTGAAGTTGCCGTTTTACCCAAGATAATAAAACCTGCTTGTTTAATCCGCGTTACCACGCCATCATCATAATTAAGAATGTTGTTGATTAATGTTCGATTGCCCAGGGTACAGGGGACACCAGCCACGGAGTTGAGGTCTTTAATGGAAATGGGTACACCAAAGAAAGGCGGTAACTCTTGGGAATGATCCGCAAGCATTTCTGTTTTAGCTTTAGCATCAGCCATAGCCAAATCAGCTATTACCGTAAAGTAGCTACCCAAGAGGGGATTTAAGTGTTGAATCCTTTCTAAGTATACCTCCACCAACTCCAAAGGCGATAATTGGCGATCGCGAATTAACTGCGCTTGTTCTAAGGCCGGAGTAAAGGCTAAATCTTCTTGGTTCATGGGCTAGTTAACAAGTAGTTGTATCCATAACTACCATTTTCCTTACACATTGACTATCATAATTAGGATTTCTTGACACTCTGTGGGCTAAAATCGTGCAGATTCTACATTACTTATTACTTATTACTTAATAAACATATCCCTCATTGAATTAAAGTCCTGGAATCATTGTTACTGGCAAACCTGCTTGTGTTAGTAAGGTATTAAACTCACGATTAAATTTTTTCAAAGCACTTCTTGCCTGTATCCCATCAATAAATCTGAATAAACCTTTATTGTTGAGAAATTGTCTATATTCCCGATTTAATTTTTCAAAAGCATTTAGGGTTTTGATAGTCTGCATTCTCAGAGGAGTAGCCTCAGGTGTAGTTTTTAGCAGGGAATTCAAAATTTTACTGCTACCTTCCATTATCTCTGTAGCTTTTGCCACACTACCAGGATTTCTTTTATCTACGGCTGATAGGGTAATGTAAATACTCTCAGCAACACTTTTTCCTCTCAACACCCTAGCAGTTTGGTTCAATAATACTTCTGTGATGGGAACCACCTCTTGAGATGTTACCACAGCGCTGTGAACTATATCTCCCAATAATCCAAACGGCATATATACAATCTCCCCACTATGATGACGTTTGTAACAAAACTTACTTCTTCAGTTTAAACAAAATTTTTTTACCATTGCTCGTCATAAATATTCGCATATTCTTTTATTCTCTGCGTCTGCTGTACCCTCTGCGTGAGATAAATTCATAAATGACTCCAAAGCCAAATACTATACATATTTATGTAGGGCTTGCTGAAAAAGTCTTTTGGTGGAGGTAGGGAATAGGCAATAGGCAATAGGCAATAGTTCGGTGCCTATGGGTTTCTATAAGGGCGCACGCAATGCGCCCCTACTCCTGAACTCCGAACTCCGAACTCCATATTTTCAAGTTAGTCTCTCACGGGAAAATCCCACAACCAAGCATGAAAATATTTCAAGTGCGGCGAACACACCTAAGCTGTCAACCATCAACTAACAACTAACAACTAACAACTAACAACCATTTTCAAGTTAGATTTTAATTAATTAACTTTTGAATATTTTGTTCCCAATTAGCGCCATCAAAATCTTCAATCTCAAAGTTAGATACCACATCACCATCAAGACAGCGAATATTCACATCAATACAGTCAGGATGACTGCGGGGAATATAAAACGAATGAATACCACACACCCGGCAAAATTTATGTTGAGCCACACCCGTATTAAATGTGTAGGTTGTCAACATATCTGCACCTTGTAGTAGGGTAAATTGATTTTGCGGCACTATTAAATGTAAAAACCCTTTTTTCTGACATATGGAACAGTTACAATTAACAGCCTTATGCTCATAAACTATCACCTGAAACCTTACCGTACCACAGTGACAACCACCTGTATAGGTAACTGATGAATTTTGATTTTTTGCTTTCATTTTGAACTTATTAGCGGGATGATTCTAGCTTTTTGACTCGCTTTTCTAATGCTCTAACTTCCTGTTTTAATTCGATTACTAAAGTTGCTAAGCGATCAAACATTTTGTCCCGTTGTCGTTGCGATAAACCCCGTCTCCGGGGAGTTCCTCGGCGGGGAGTTGGTCTTCTGCCCCTACTTGTTCTATTTAATTCTAACTCTATCTGACTCAACCGCGATTCTAAACGATTAACGTCAAATTCGAGATTATTTAAACGAGATTCTATTTGTTGGGATGCAGCAGGTAAAGAAAATAAACCACCCCAAACCATGATAATTAAAAATAGGGTAAACACTAATTTAGTAGCTTTCATCATGTGCAATACCCATCACAACATAACTGGTACTTGAAAATAATTATTTTCAACTTAATTGTAGTTGAGCAAATAAACCTTGCCAATCAATATTCGTCACTTTCTTTTCGCCTTCTTTTACTTCCAAGGTGACATTACAGGCTTTAGATTGTTGCAGTGCCGCCACACATAATTCTGCCACATCCTCACGGCTAATTCTTCCTCGAATATTATCCCCTTGCTCGACAATTAATTCGTTACCACCTGGCTCCTCTGTTAATGCACAAGGTCTAATAATTGTATAGGGAATACGACTAGCTCTTAAGCTATCTTCTCCCTTTAATTTCCAGGTAAGAATACCCCCTAGTTGGTCATTTAATCTAACTGCCGGTGGCTCTTCATCTAAATTAATTCCTGGACGGTTGGGACGAGTGACACCAGCAGAACTTACCAATACAAATTGTGGTAAATTAGCACCGTAAGCTTTAATAGATTCTATTTGTAAATTGAAATTACCAGGAGAAAAACGAGGGTTTAATTCTCCGTCATATTCAAATTTACTTAACATCAATTGAAATGAGCAAATATTGCTAGTATCAACTGGCGGACAATCTTTAACAGTTTTGGCACGAAATACAGGTATTAAATCAGCAAAGGGGATGCGAACGGTAATCCAAATATTGGGCACCGTATCAAAGGAATAACTATAACCAATGCCATCCCATTTCGATTCAGCACGCACAAAAAATTTGTAGCGTTTACCATCCCCTTTCACCCGTAAATCTATCCCTTCGTAATTAGATAAATCTAAATTAGGGGAGAAATTTTTAGTCCTAATGGAAGCGAATCCACCAGAATTAGCAGTGGAAACATTACCCGCAAATAAAGCTCCATCGGATATTAATCGGATATTACTCTCACTCACTCCACCCATTACCACATCATCTAAAGCACCCCAAATATCCCGAACTTCTATGGATGGATTGGTAAAATCAAAAATTAATTTGTCGTTGGATTTTGGCAGATACTTACTCGCAGCTTCTACCAAATTTTTCACCCCTTTGTACTCCACATTCTCTGGAGTATCACCGACAATTTCCGGTTGATAAAACTTCACCCCTTGATAATATTTTTCTCGGTTTGGGGTGTCTCCCGATACTGGTTGTACCCGCACCGCTGTACAACAAATTACTGCCTGGATATTACCCATAACTAGGGATGTCAAAGTTTCCGGTTTAGTAATATCTGCAACTACTAAATCAGTACTATTACCCAATATTGCCCTAGCTTGCTCTAAATCTCGTACTAGCGATCGCACTTGATAACCCTGTGCTTGTAAACGTTGCACCACTCGCTTACCAACACCACCAGTAGCACCTGCCACTAATACTACCATTTGTTCGCCTCCATTGGGTTGGACTTGCTTGTGCTTGGGTTTGGGAAATAGTTTTTGCACCCAGCTAATCACAGGAACAATTTCAAAATAATTAAGAGTTTGGTAGAATCTACCAAAGTCCCATTTTGAGCGATCGCTATCTTTCATAATTGCTGACTTACTATGTATTTTTGATACGTAAACAAATATTTTCAGTTGTGTAAAATACAGATGTGATAGCCAACATGATAATTCTTTTTGGGGATACAAAAACAATACCACAAACTAAAAATACAATAATTAAAACTATATAGCAATATTATTTGAGTTGTAAAATTCACGGTGTCCAGTACGGGAAGCGGCTAACGTGTCTACGATAAGTCGGGGAGCTAACAGATGTGAGCGCAGTATAAAATCAGTTTCTATTTAATTCATCACTGATAGGAGAAAAGCTATGCACTCCCCAGTCAATTTTTTGACCGTTGAAGAATACTTTCAATTAGAACAAAAAAGCGAAATTCGCCACGAATATGTAGATGGTGAAGTTTTTGCAATGGCTGGTGCTAGTGAAGAACACAACCTGATAGTTACTAATATCATCGCCTTATTACGTCCTCATTTGCGGGGAACCCCCTGTCGTGCTTTCGTTTCAGATATGAAAGTTCAAGTCAAGGTGCAAAAGGCTGACATATTTTATTATCCTGACCTTTTGGTAACCTGTGACCCAAATGATAGAGAAAAGTACTTTAAAACCCGTCCAATTTTAATTGTGGAAGTGCTATCGAATTCTAATAAAACTACAGACAAACGAGAGAAACCTATCAATTACCAAAGTATTGACAGTTTACAAGAATACGTCTTAGTTTCCCAAGATGAAATAAAAGTGGAAGTTTATCGTCAAGATGCTCAAGAAAATTGGTCACTGACAATTTTAGGGAAAGAGGATCAATTACATTTAGATTTTATTGATTTAACTTTAACAATGGCTGAAATTTACGAAGATGCGATCGCACTCTAAAATCAGTTCCTTTACCATCCATTACTGAGCTTTACAAACTACTTTACCGTACCTATGTGCAAATTGTTCAATTACATATTCCCTCACCCAAGGTTGTAGGCTAAAACCTGCGGTATGGGTTTCAATTAAACAACGCCATGTTAAGGATTCCAGAGCTTCCAACAATTCTGTTGGTGCTATTGCTTCACTTTCCATATCTGCTTCTAACTGTGCTGGGGAAACAGACTGTTGGTAGAGTGATAGGGAGTATATAATCTGTGCTTCTATGGGTGAAAGGCGGTTAATTTGCTGCTCTAAAATTCTTTGAATGCCATTAAACACCGTTGTTCCTTGCTGGATAAAGGCAGAGATATCGCCATCAAACAATTCTAAAATGGCAGTAGCAACTATTTTCAAGGCTAAAGCATTACCCTGGTAGCAGTCAATTAGTTTACTTATTTCAACAGTAGAACCAACAAGTCCCTTCGCATCCAAAATTTGTTGTGCTGCCGATGTTTGTACACCTTTTAATACTAGCGATCGCACTGGCAAAAAATCTCCTTCTAAGGTAGCAATTTTTTCTGACTTTTCCTGTGAAATCACTAGCAAGCAGCTTTGATGCTGTAATTCTCCAACTTTTTGGAGCAGTTCCCCATATTCCTCATAACCAGTTAGATAGGTTCCAGCTTTTTCTCCATCTTTGAATAAAGCCTCAAAACCATCAAAAATTAACAAACAGCGATATTGACGCAAATACTTAATTAACAGAGAGATTTTACCCCTTGTGGTTTGGGGTACATCTATTTCTGTTGACTGAGAAAGAAACTCAATGGTGGTGGTGAGTAATTCATCCAAGGGGGGTTGCTCGTGGAGCGATCGCCAGATAAGATAATCAAACTCCCCTTGAATTTCCTGGGCTAATTTCACAGACAGACAAGTTTTACCAACTCCTCCCATGCCTAAAATGGCAACTAAGTGACAACCATCTTTGACAATCCACTCCCTTAAACTGGTTAACTCTTCCCTACGTCCACAAAAAAACGAGACATCAACTGCCTCGCCCCAGTCTTGGTAGTGAGGTTTGGTGTTATCTTTAAAAGGTGGATTTTTGTCTGTGTTGGGTGGAATGTAAGGACAAGAATCTAGAATTGGACAAACAAATTCATCTTCTTGATTATTTGTAATTATTTGCTGCCTAGATTGAATGCTTTCTTGACATTGGCAATAACGCCTCAACACTGATTGGAAATTACTTTTCGTAACTTTTTCTCCCAGCGCATCAGAGAGAGTATGCCATAGCCTAAAGCCCACATCCCGGATATAGTCATCATCATAACCCTCCCTCTCAGCAATTTCTGCATAGGTTTTTCCTTGCCAAGATGCGCGGAAGACTACTTCTTGTAAGTCTGTTAAAGGCTTGTTAAGTAATAATTTATCTAATATTAATAAGGCTTCTTCTATAGTCACTGCAATTTTCTCCAATAGGCATTAAATAAACAGCTTTCAGGAACCCCCTGTCAGTTACTTGAAGACAGTGGTTATACGCACCATTAGCACCTAATCATGTATAAAAAATTGTAATGCTAGCCCCTGATAAGACAATTAACAAATAGTATATTTTATACTAAGTATGTCCAGGAATAAAAGTACTGAAACTGGACAGATTTTAATCTTTTGGCAATGATTGATCACTCAATACCTAAGTATATTTTTCTAAATTTTTTGCACCCTTGGCCCAGAGACACATAAGCCACTGAGTTTAATACTTACAGGTATTGTCGTGTTTTCACTTGTATATTTCCTAGGATATCAAACAAATCAGGTGATTTTACCTGATTTTTTATTATTTTTTGCAATTTTAGTATAGGTATGGTGCAAACCAACTCCTCTGCAATTCTTTCCCTGTCAGCTTTTTGATATGTAAAGCAATATTAAGTATCTTCATATTTGGTTACATAAAACCTCTGATTTTGCATGATTTTTTCTCACAGCCAAAATTGAATGAATAGCAGATTATGAATGTAGAGAAGAAAAGGAGATGTAAACAACCACAAAAATATAACAATCATAATTCATAAGAAGAAGGAGTAAAAATTATGAGAAGTACTTATAAATCTAATCATAAATTAACCCTACATAAACATTTGCATCGAGCAACAGCATTGATTTTACTCCTAGCGATTCTAACAACTGGTTGTCGTTCAACAGCAAAATATAAAAAACTTGCAGAAATTGGCAATCAATATACAGATGCTCTTAACGAACTATTAATAGAAGCTGTCGAAATTAGAGTTAAGACTAGTTCTGAGCAATTCTTAAGAAATGATAGGGATTATCAAAAATATGCTAGGACTGTTACAGAGACTGAATATCGAACAATTTCTGACAAAGATGAGACAAGATTGCAGATTTTGTACAGTATTCAAAAACATAATCAACTTCTGAAAGCTTATTTTAATAAGCTTGGGGAACTAGCAAGTTCTGGTGCCCCTGGACAAGCCAAGAAAGAAGTTGAGGACATTGTAGAAAATATCAATGGAATCAGTCAAAAACTACAAAAATCTAAACTAATAAAGGATAAAAATATTTGGTCTGAAGTACCCAAATTAATAATTAGTTCTAAGATTCGTGGTGCATTGCGAGAAGAAATTGAAAAACGTGGTCAGACAATTATGTTTGAGCTAATGTTACAAGAAGAATTGCTGAAGGCACTAAGTAATTCAATTGTTGCTGATATCAAGATAATCAAGTCACTCCAAGAAAAGCGTTTTGTGATTGAACCTCTTGCTCAGCCCGAATTAATATCTGATGAAGATACATGGATTAGCAAAAGAATGGAGATTATGAAAATGGAAATTAAGTCAGCTAAGCTCAAAACTGCCAGCGAAAAATTAGGCGATGTTAAAAATATATTTCAAGGTTTCGTTGAAGGTAACTTAAGTAGAGAACAAATCAATAGATTTCAAAATGGTATCAAAGAAATTTTAGTCACAAGGAACAAAGAAAATTCATAATGGCACTAATGATTTTTATTTAGGAGGAATACTATGTCTTTCATATCCAATACAACAGTTAGGTCTCAGCCTAGTTGTTTAGACAAATGGCGCAAATGTATTCGGTGCTTGAGCGAAACAGAGCTTAAATTGTATTTAATGGAAAGTAATGAAGTAACATTAGAAATCATTCAAGAACGCCAGTGTTTATCTGCTCTACGCGTCGAATTAGAAAATCATTTAATGGCAATAATAGCTCTAGGATTAAATCATCTTAATGACGAATTAAATCAAGGTATCAAGGAACTTAATGCAGCAATCAAAGAAATAAACAATGCTGTTAACATCCTTAAAGGAATCAACAAAGTCACCAATATTATCAAGCAGATTTTGGATTTTGTAATTCCTGGATAGTTAGTATAATGGTAGTTCAATTGTATGGAAAAGCTAAATGTTTGAATGTTATATTACAGTGGATAATAGAAAAACAATAAAAAACATAGCTGTTCATATCTGGACTACCTCTAATTATCTATTATTCTGTCTAAATGCAACGTGAAAATCGAGTTAAATTATAAACTGTTAAGCATCTAAATTGTATACAGAAAGCGGGCAGGATGCCCACACTACAATCACCTGATTTTTTTACTTGATACAAGTTAGGTGCGTATTAACTTAAACAATCATGATGATTATTCTTAACTGTTTTCTGTTTATAGACTATTATTTCAGCCTCGTTCATATTGAAACCTTAAGTTTCTAATTATACAGATATTTCATTGCGACTAAGGAAACAATTCCAAAGTCATGTTATAAAACTACAGTTCTCAAGGTAGACGACGATTTATTAGTTCTATTCCCTCAACCAGCTAAACATCTGACCCACAGTCAGGTTAAAGGCTTCAGCAAAAGGGGGAACTGGGAGGCAATCGCTTGCTTTTTCAAACAAGGCAAGGGTACGATCCGCAAAATAAACAAAAACAAGTTCTTCTTCTGGATCAATCAACCAGACCATTTGAGTGCCGTGGGCGAGACAGTGGAGAATATTGCGGACAACTTTTGTTTGGTTTTGGTCGGGGGAGAGAATTTCAATCGTCCAGTCGGGAGCCAATGTAAAGGTATTCAGGACTTTCCCATTTTCGTCGCGGGGGATACGTTCCCAGGTGAAGACAGCGACATCAGGAACAATGGATCTGCCTCCAAAAGTACAACGCAGTTCCGAATATGCACGGGCGATGTGTTGGGGTTTAAGTAGGCTATTAACGGCTAGGACAAGATCGCTTTGAACTGTGCTGTGTTTTCCTTGGGGCATAGGTTTCTGGATAATTCGACCGTTGATGAATTCCCTCGCAGGTTTGGTTTCTGGCAGTTGGAGAAATTCATCAAGGCTTAGGTTTTTACTAGGGGTTTGAACCATGACTGTTGGAATTTGTAGTTAATTGCTGCCCTAGCGATGATTAATTGCTGCGATCGACTGTACCATTTTTTCTTGACAGCATTTGCTCATAATGGCTTACCTGGGAAGGATGTCATCTAGCCGCAGTTCCAGATTTGGCAGGAGCGGAGAGCGAATAATTTCCCCCAGACGATATTGCTCCTGGGTATACTCATCACCCATAAGTTGAAAAATCGTGAAAGTTGGTTGCTTTGGTTTACCAATAAAAGCAATACCACCCAAGCCTCGATAGTCCACAATCCAATATTCAGGGATTCCCAAAAAGGCATACTCTTCAACTTTGCGGGCATAATCATCCTGCCAGTTCGTACTAATCACCTCAACCACTAACTGAATAGTCGCGCCATCACAAATAATGGGTTCTCGTTGCCAAAATGGTTCTTGGTTGAGCTTGTCTTCATCAAGTACAATCACATCAGGACGCAAAGCAGTCGCTGACGCAGCAGGTGGTTTAATCAAGCAGTTTTTGGGGATAATCCACCTCAAATTAGCACGGAGAATTTCCACAAAAATTCTGCCTGCGATGTTTCCCGCTACAGTTTCATGGGGTCCTGTTGATTCCATATCCCGCAGTTCTCCATCAATCAGTTCATAGCGAGGATTATCACCATATTGGTTGAGAAATTCCTCAAAGGTGAAGGTTTGGGAAGAGATAGAAGTCATAGGGAAAGCTTCTGAATCAATGGCGGTCAATTATAGCGATCGCAAATACTATCAGATACACTGTTACCAATTATTGTATCTGCAAATTTTTAAGTCTGGAGCATGATGCCAAACCACCAAATCAAAGTATAAAATTACATTACCATCTAATTATGTGGGAAAAATCTCCATATTTATGACCAAAAAATAGACTCTCATCAAGCCCCTCGATTCATTGATGGGGTAATAATAATTCTAAATTCTTCATTCTAAATTCTTCATTCTAAATTCCCCTTGACTGCACAGAACCCAAACAGTACCATTTCCCAGCCAGAAAAGACATCGGTAACTGGCTATCAATTCACCTGGTTCGATTGGTTTTGCTTGTGGTATCCTCCAGGCTGGTTGATTTTATTTAATCGTCATTGGCAACATTATCATACCGATCCTGATGGCTGGAATTGGTTAGAATATCTGTTATTTTTGCTGCCAGGAGGCTTTTACCTAGCATTACTCATCCGGTGGCTACGTCTTGGTTTGCGAGCACCACGTCAGGAAAATAGGGATTTTGACCCCCATTATCAACAAGCTTTTCACCAAGAGGTTCTCAAACCCATTGTTGAATTATATTTTCAGGCAGAGTTACAACAAATAGAAAATTTACCAACCTCAGAACCTCTAATTGTGGTCATGAACCATGCGGGAATGTGCTTTCCTTGGGATTTTTTGGCATTGGGGTACTTATTGACTCAAGCACGGGGTTGGATAGTACAGCCTGTAGCCGGTTTATCTTTATTCGATCATCCTTGGGTGACTTGGTGGCTACCCTGTGGATGGTCCCAGGTTTTAGGTGGTGTGAGAGCAAACATGAATGATTTTGCCACCGCAATGGAAGGGCGTAAAATCATCCTCTATGCACCAGAGGGTTTACGGGGACCTCGAAAAGGCTGGCGAAAACGCTATCAACTACAAACCTTTGACGGCAGTTTTATCCAGTTAAGCCAACGCCATCAAATCCCCATATTGCCTGTTATTTGTATTGGTAATGAAAATCTACATCCTAGAACAATAAACCTGAAGAAATTACAGAGAATCTTCCAGCTACCTTTTTTACCAGTGTCACCCTTGATGCCACTATTTCTCCTGTTCCCTTCTATGGGTATTTGGGCAATGAAAGCACATTTACGTTACCAAATTCAACCATTAACCCCAGTGCGATCGCATTTTCAGTCAGTTAGTCGCACTCAGGCTTATCAAGTAGCCCAACTACTAAAAGCCGATATGCAATCTCAGCTTAATAGTTTATTAAGCAAACAATAAGCTCTCTCCACACTAGTGGTGCAGATGTGTAGGTTGGGTGAAGCGACAGCGCAACCCAACAAAAACAGCCAGAGTGACCAAGAACAGGGTATGGGGTGCAGGTAAAGAATAAATGCCCATACCCCTATTGCAAGGCTTTATGTTCCCTACACCCGTTTCATAAAAGCGGGTTAGATGTGTAGGTTGGGTTTCACTTCGTTCTACCCAACAAATTGAACGAATAATGTTGGGTTTCGTCCCTCAACCCAACCTACAATTTATGCTTAACCCAACAAAAACAGCCAGAGTAACAAAAGCGGGTTAGCCCCATCGCAATGCAGGAGTAGTTACAGGCGCATCCCACAGTCGCACCATTTCATCATCCAGTTTCAATAGGGTAATGGAACAACCTTGCATATCCAAAGAGGTAATATAAGAACCAACTAGGTTACGCACAATTGTCAAACCTTTTTGGTGACAAATTTCTGCTAGCCGACGATAGATAATATACAGTTCGCTCAGGGGAGTGCCACCCATACCATTGACAAAGGCTAATACCTTATCCCCTTTGTGTAATGGAGGATCTATCAACTCCACATCTACCCATTCTCCTTTATCTTCATCCCATTCCCGCACCGTGCGACTATAGGTAGTATCTTCAATGATAGATAGTGCCAGTATCTCTGCAATCTCATTGGCTGATTGCAAATTTAAGCGTTCCCTGCCTGGCTCCCCGTGAATGCCAATACCAATCTCCATTTCTGACTCGCCCAAGGCAAATGTAGGCGTACCTTTACTTGGTACAGTGCAGGAAGTGAGCGCCACCCCCATACTTCTCCCATGTAAATTCACCCGGCGACATAAATCTACTATTTGGGGCAAATGATAACCATACTCCGCTGCGGCACCACAAATTTTCTCCGCTAAGACAGTAGTTCCCACACCCCGTCTCCCTTGGGTATAAAGGCTATCTTTGACAGCAACATCATCATCAATCAAAACATTTACCACCCGTATCCCCTCACCACGGGCTAATTCCGTTGCCATCTCGAAGTTCATCACATCGCCACTGTAATTTTTGACGATAAAAAGGATACCAGCCCCTCCATCTACCTTCTGTGCTGCTGCTAGCATTTGGTCTGGAGTCGGGGAAGTAAACACCTCACCAGGACAGGCTGCATCTAACATTCCCATACCCACAAAACCCGCATGCATGGGTTCGTGTCCGCTACCTCCACCAGAAATAATTGCTACTTTACCCTGGGTCGGAGCTTGAGTCCGATAGACAAAAGTGGGGTCAAAGTGAACTTTTATTATATCCTCATGGGCGATCGCCATCCCTGCTAAACTATCCCGTATAAAGTCTAGGGGCTGGTTAATTAGCTTTTTCACACTTTTACCTCCATCAAGTAGTGCTAGCACCTCGAACTGAAAATTGTATAGCTAACACTAGGATAAGGCAGAGGGCCACGGTGGGGAGTGTGGGGAGTGTGGGAAGTCTGAGGGAGTGTGGGGAGTGTGGGGAGAGTGGGGAGATAAGGGGAGAAATTTTTCTTTATTACTTATTACTTACTATTTATTACTTATAACTTCATGAGAAGGGGATGTATTATTCCCAACGTTAAATATCATAATAGAAGTATCTAATATTACCTCGATTATAGAATGGATTTATGATTGATAAAATTCTAGCTGTTTCTAGTTTTTTATCTATTTCCCTTATAAATCAAGGGGTTAAGATAGTAAATCATAGCGATTGCATTACCCTAATATTCTCTTTGTCCCCCATATTTGTAAATTAAATCCTTAACAAATAAATTTTGACTGGCAGGTTGGGCATTCTTAGCTTAAGATTGATTTATTTCATAAACAGGGTCCAAAAATATGTATCAGATTACTCTTTTAAATAAGTGCTTATACGGTTTGCGCCAAGTGGTAATTTTGTGTTCTTCCGCCTTCGTCATTCTTACAGCATCAACGGTGATGGAATTACCCCATAGCAAGGTGTTAGCAAAAGAAGAGGTAATTTCTCAAAACTTGGAAGCAGCCAGCTTATTTCAACAGGGGGTAATGCGTTATAACCGTAATGATTTACCAGCAGCAGAATATGCTTTTCGTCAAGCTTTAGAAATAGACTCTCAACTAGGGGAAGCGCGTAATTACTTGGGTAATATTATGTTGCAGCAAAATCGTTTGGATTTAGCTGCACAAGAATATGGTGAGGCTATTAGGCTGAATCCGAATTTGGCTCAAGCTTACT
Organism: Calothrix sp. MO_167.B12; assembly: GCA_030066045.1. GTDB lineage: Bacteria > Cyanobacteriota > Cyanobacteriia > Cyanobacteriales > Nostocaceae > Calothrix_A. The sequence goes on along the minus strand of JASJCJ010000040.1, from coordinate 1,269 downwards.
ATAACTTGGGTGTAGTCATGCATAAGCAAGGACAGCCAGAAGCCGCCATTAATGCTTATCGTCAAGCCTTAGTTGTTGACTCAACAATGGCATCTGCTCAGTATAATCTGGGTTCTGTATTGTACGAACAAGGAAAAGTCACAGAAGCGATCGCAGCTTACCAAGAGGCGGTAAACTTAGATAAGGAGAATGATAAAGCTTATTTCAATTTAGCGATCGCTTTTCAACAACAAGGAAAGATAGAACAAGCCATCGCTAGTTATCGTCAAGGCATACAACTCAACCCGAACAATGTCGTTGCTTACAATAATTTGGGCAGTTTATTAGTAGTTCAAGAACAAACACAAGCTGCGATCGCTACTTACCGAGAAGCAATTCGTCGTATGCCCAATGATACCACTGCTTACTATAACTTGGGAGTCACCTTGTACAATCAGGGTGATTTACAAATGGCGAATAAACTCCTCAAACACGCCCAGAAACAATACCAAGCACAAGGAAATACTGAGAAAACTGGGAAAATAGGTCAAATCATTGAGTATATTGCTTACGTACAAAAGCAACCTGTAATACCAGCCACAGCAACTGCTAGCTTACCCCAAAAATCAGCTCCAGCCACAAAACCTACAGAAAAATCTACACCAGCTAATCAGCCCCAAGTTGTAGAATTTTCCGTAGAACAACAGGATTTAGAAGTAACACCCAATACCTTAGAGACTCCCATCGAAACCTCAGCCAATTTCGACAATAATTAGGTCATTCAAGAAGAGGCAGGGGAGCAGGGGGATCTAAACACCCGCGAATTGATAACTGGATTAAATATTGTTACATTACTTGCCCTAGCCCGCACTTGCGGGCTTTATTTATGGTATGTGTAATTTTTGTTATTTGCTTGTAAATACTCAATACCGATTACCCATCGCACAACAGGTAATTGCGTCAGAAACCCCACGCCTAAAGGCGGGGGCTTGAAAAGCCCTAATCTGACCAGACTCTGTTCTTAACTGAACTACGTTAGAGGCAAGAGTTAAAGACCTACCAAGGAATACGTAGCTAGTTCCTTGCTCTAGAACTGAACAGTTAAACACGCCAGTTGCTTTATGCCGGGGAACCCTTTCGGCAGTTACTCCACTTGGGGAGACCCCAAGACCGTACTGCCTCACCACCGCACTGGCTCATCTTTACAGGGGTTAAGGAAGTGCTGTTTGGATAGTTACCGACCTCTAACATTGTCGTTCGCGCAGCGTGTGCGAAGCACTTAGCTAACTT
>JASJCJ010000257.1 GCA_030066045.1 Calothrix sp. MO_167.B12 | reverse complement strand
CGCAAATAATTTAATATCTGAAAACGCGGACGGCTCAGCCGTGTAAGCCTACTGAGGGATAACCGCTCCCATGCTCCTTATGAAGTAGTCAGTAATGTCCGGCAACTCTAGACTTTACAGAGCAGAAAATGCACCCGTTCACATAGGGTGAACACCCAGCCGGGGCTTTTGTCCCGACTGTGCTTTTTTCCCTACTATAATAGTGAAAGCTAAAACCACCTAATTGTTTGCATCAAGATTTGTAACAACCTCAACTTCTTCAACTTGTTGCTTCACCCAGCCACCAAACAAATCGGCAAGAATTTCATAACGTAGCTTCTCATCCAATTGCGGTTGAATAATCTCCTCTACAAAAATCAGGTGTACTCCTTGAGAAGTAACCATTGGTTTGAGAACTTGAGGCGGATTAGCAGCAAAAACAGCTACAGAAATCTCCGGTTTCATCTGTTGACGACGTACTATACCCCGATATCCCCCTATTCGGTATAAATCCGTATCTTGGATGTATTGGCGAGCAACTTGATAGAAATTCATCTTGCCTTCGGCGATCGCATAAAATAGTTCTATTGCCAAATCTTGATCATCCAAGACAACTTCATACATTACTGCACCAGCATAATCTAACTGGTGTGACAAAAAGTAGGGTTCGACTCGATCTGCAAACAGATATTCAGCTAACTTCCTAGAGAGGATATTGGTGTAAACTATTTCTTCAAAATCATTTAGAGACAGGCTATTTTTTTGCAGCCATACCCAGGTATCATCTGCACTGTGAAGTTGGTTAAACAAGCGGGTATTGTCTGCTGCTTTTTGCAACTCTTGAGCCTCTACTTTGATACCTGCTTCTTGGGCTGCTAAAGTAATAATTATCCGGCTGACAATCCCTTCAATGAGACAAGGAATTTGATAAGATAACTTTACTTGGTGGAAAATATGCTCACGGGTAATAGCAATCGGTTGTGACATGATGTTTTCCTAGGGCGATCGCAGAAAAAATCTTCAACTCAAAATCTACAATCCAAAATTCTTTGACCACAAATCTGGAACATCAGAGACTGAGGAAAACTGCAAATCGCTAATTTGTAAGTTAGTGCTATTAGTATCCTCATGGGTAGCATTTTCTGCCTTGGTAGGTTGCTCCCGGGTGGACAGTCCCATCTCCTTGAGCAGCTGGTTAATGCGGCGATCGCCCAATTTAATCCCAAATTCTTTCGCCAGATGCTTGCTCAACCATTGTCCTGTCCAATGTTCAAAGCCATAACCAAACTCTCTAGGACTCTGGCTCACTAGTCCCTTTAAACGTTCCAGATATTTGTCATTCACGGCTTTGGGACGACCAATGGGGCTATCCTGCCATCTGTGAGCCATACCAGACCGAGCCATAAGAATCCAATGCCGTGCCGTTCCAGGACAGCACCCCAAAGTTTGACAGATTTCGGTTTGAGTTTTTCCTTCATCTGCCATTAGCATGATTTGAATACGCTGGCGGTATGGCTGTGGTAAATCGTCTTCTAGGCTTTTTTGCAGCAGTTGGTGTTGAAACAGCGTTAGCAGATGAACTCGTCCTCCGTCATTTCTGTCCTGATTACTGTGTTGGTGTTCATTGTGTAATATGTCCTGTGAAATCATGATCAAAAAAGCTCAACCACTCAGCAGAGCGTCATTCAATTTTGGATTTTGGACTTCGTCGTGAGCGCTCAGTGGAACGATTTTGGATTTTAGATTGCTCCCATGCCTAAAGTCAAAATGAATGCGATAGACTACTAGATGAATCTCTCTGCTGTATCTTTAGTACGACGGATTTTAGATTTTATGCAGTTGGAGAATACAATTTTGGGAAAACTCTATAAACTCAGCGGTAAAAAATTTCAGCTCAAAATATAGCAGTTTTCATGTATTTGAACCACATCTTCATGTATTTGAACCACATCTTCATGTATTTGAACCACATCTTCATGTATTTGAACCACATCTTCATGTATTTGAACCACATCTTCATGTAGGGGTTTAGCAGTGCTAAACCCCTACGGTGTGGTCTATTTACTTGAAAATCGCTGTAATATTACAAATCAGTAATCAACCTAGCCTTCCTGAGGAAGAATCGCAGTACAGTTTCCTCACGGGAAATAATATCAGCCCTACCTTCCATTCCCAATTGGATATGACACAGATTTTTACCTTTACCTAAAACCAAATTTTCTGGTTCAACAGTTACTTGATAGAAAGCACCAACCGCAGCTGCTTTTGGACTAGAAACACCAGAAGCAGATCCATTATTACCATGTTTTTGAGGAGTAATTGCATCTGCAGAGATCGCCTTCACCTTACCATTGAGAGTACCATAATCTGGGTAAGGACAAGCGCTCACCCGCATCTGTACTTTTTGACCAAGTTTTAACTTATTTTTATCTTCAGATGCCACAGCAGCCTTCACAACCTTGGGAGCATGACTAGGAACAATTTGCACCACTTCCTCCCCAGAACGCACAGTTTGCCCTGGATTACGTAAGTTTAGCTGGGAAATAATACCATCAGCAGTAGCACTAATAGTGGTCTGATTCAATTCGACTTCCACTTGTTTCAGTTCCCTACTATCCCGTTCTAACTGCTTTTCCACTTCAATTCGTTGCTTAATCAGTGCTTGACGTTCCTTTTCTAAAGTCGCCTTATTACTTTTTCCCGCAGCTTTTTCTTGAGCAATGCGTTCAGCAGCAATTTCGACTCCGGCATTACTAGGATTTAAAGCTGCTTGGGCACGTTGTTTTCTGGCAATGGCAGCAGATACAGCTTGTTGCAACCGCTCAATCGTTTCTTTTTGCACCTCCACTGCTGCTAGTTGTGCCTTTACTGCTTGTGCTTGTTGCTGGGCAGCTAGTCGTGCTTCTTCCAATTGATCCTTAGATAATGCCCCTTGTTGGGCTACACTCTCATATCGATTTTGTTTCGATCTCGCTGCACCCAAAGCTGCTTGAGTAGCGTGGAAATTAGCACGTGCTGTTTTTAACTGTGCTTGGGCTGCTTGTAACTCTTCCCGAGCCATTCTGATATTTGCATCAGCTTCTTGTAGTTCGGCAACTGTGGTGATTTTTTTATCTCTATATTCCCGGCGACGACCGTTTAATTCCGCTTGTGCACCAGTAATAATACGGCTAATTCGGTCTGTCTCGGCTCGAATTTGACTGTTGAGGGCATGAATTTGAGCATTGATTTGTACTAGTTGTAATTTGCTTTGTTGGATATTAGTTTGCAATTGGCTTTTTTTAGTTTGCAAGCGGGAATCGTCTATAATTGCGATCGCATCTCCTTTTTTAACAGCTTGATTTTCTTTGATGTAAATATGCATTATTTGTCCTTCAGTGGCCGCCTGCACAATGCGTAATTCCCCTGCTGGACGGACAACTGCTTGTCCTTTGACGGTGACTTTATATTTGATAACTGCGGCGACTGGAAAAGCTATTCCCAAGACGCAGAGGATAAATAGTCCGCCCCATGTTGTCCAACGACTAATTGGTGGTAAAAATTCGTTGGTTTGAATTGGGGGTAAAAAATCTGTGTTGCTAACCATGATGTAGTATTAATAAACCGCTTGATTTTTGTTGGCGTAGCCTGCGCGAGCACTTAAAACACGTAGTGGCATGGCAAGGTTAAAATGATGCATTAACTGTAGGTTGGGTTGAAGAATGAAACCCAACACCAGTAAACCTTTGTTGGGTTTCCCTACCGCTCAACCCAACCTACATTTTTAGGCATGTCAGTCCAGTAGGGTGTCCTGCCGCGCAGCGTAACGCACCATCTGGTAGTCTGTTCGGTGTGGAGTGCTGTTAGCATAACCCAGGCTACAAGTACCTAATTTTATTCAACAATCAAACCGGATTTATATATATTAATTAATGCCAGCAGATTGGCGATGATAATAAGATAGCTTAATAGATGGCAGCAGATTTACCATTAGTGTTACTATTAATATCAACAGGGTAAGATGTTAATCCCAATCCATTATGGGATGGAATAATATCATCTAAGAAATCTAAATGTTCCCCTGGTAATTTTCGCAATTCTTCTGGTGTTCCTTGGATTTTCAAGCGTCCATTTTCTAACAATACAATCCAATCTGCCCGTTGAATAACTTTAGGACGGTGACTAATCATAATCGTAGTTTTACCTTGACGATAGTATAAAAGTCTATCCAGTACTTGGGCTTCGCTCACCGGGTCGAGGGCGCCTGTAGATTCATCTAAAACTAGTATAGGTGGGTCTGTAACTATTGCCCTAGCTATGGCTAATCTTTGCCTTTGTCCACCAGAAAGATTGGCACCAAATTCTCCTAATACAGTTTGATATTTATCCGGTAGTTTGCTAATAAATTCATCTGCACCAGCAATTTGACAAGCTTTCACAATATCTTCAAAACTAATTTGAGGATAGCTAAAATTGAAATTTTCAATAATAGAACGACTCCAAAAATGGGGTTCTTGAGGTACTAATACCACTTGTTGTCGCAGACATTCTAAAGACAAGTCTTGTTGATTAAATAAATCATAACGAATATTACCTGACTGGGTTTTATATAAACCAGCAATCAGTTTTGCCAGGGTACTTTTACCACAGCCAGATTTACCAATTAAAGCAATTACTTGACCCCCAGGAATAGTTAAGGAAAAATCTTGCAGCAGATCAACTCTACCTGCGTGGTGGAAGTTAAGTTCAGTACAGGTTATATCTGCATTACCAGGAAGTTGCGCCCAAGGCTTTTTAAAATCATTTTCGTCTTCTGGGGTAGCATCGATAACTTCCGTGAGACGTTGGATGACTATCTGGGCAGTGATAAATTCATCAACTAAGCCAATCACAGCACTCAGGAAACCCAGAAAGTTACCACTCATGCCGTTATATGCAATTAATTGCCCAATTGTTAAGGTGCGATTAATTACCAAGTAACTACCCATCCACAGAATGCCAATACTAATGAATGTGGAAAAAATACCCGTAATTGTGCTGCTGTAAAGTCCCAGCTTCATCATCCCCCAGCCTAAATAGGCAAGACGACCATAATTCCCTTGATACTCTTGCCATGCTTGGGGTGTGGCTTGGGTAGTTTTTAATACTTGAACGCCGCGAAATGTTTCCACCAGAAAGCCTTGGTTTTCTGTACCAGAAACAATCATATTGCGAGTTTTCTGGCGCATTGCAGGTAAGAATAGCAAGTTAACACCCGTAATAATGATAAAGGCGGCGATGGAAGCTAGGGTTAGTGTCCAACTGTAAAACAGCATAAAACCCAAGGACACCACAGCGATAAAAAATTGGCTGGGTAAACCCAGGACTATTTGGGAAACTAAATTATTAATAGCATCGACATCAGCAATACGACTGACTACTTCCCCACTACGTCGTCCTTCAAAGTAAGATAGGGGTAAGTGCAGCAGTTTACGCCCATATTCTAAGATTAACCCTAATTGCAATCTTTGACCGAAATGACCAATCAGGTGAGACTGTACTAAGCCAATGGCACTGCTAATCAGGTTCATGGCAATAACGCCAATTGCCACGGTGGTTAGTAGTTGGGTGTCTCCCCGTACTAATACATCATCGGTTAGTAGTTGCATCATAAAGGGAGATGCCAGGGAAAGCAAGCCAATGGCGATGTTGATAGCAATAGCTTGGGCAAGAATAGAACGATAGGGCCAAACCCGTTGTAGGTATCTTCCCAGACCACCAATTTTATCTGATTCTTGTTGATAAAAACGACTGTCATCTGGGGTTAGTAGGAGCATCACGCCATTCCCCCAACCCGTCATTAACTCTTTGCGGGTGAGATAACGGATACCAACACCGGGGTCTGCAATTACGTATTTTTTGCCTTTCTGCCCATATAATACTACCCAGTGGTAGCCTTTCCAATGGATAATCGCTGGTAAAGGGGCTTGGTGCAATTGGTCGAGTAATTGGGGACTGGCTTTAACTTGACGGGTATTGAATCCCAAAGCTTCTGCACCCCGGTTTAAACCCAACAGGGTGGTTCCCCTAGAACCCGTGCCTACAGCTTCCCGGACGCGGTTAAGGGTAAAGGTGCGTCCATAGTATTTGGCAATAGTGGCAAGGCAGGCAGCACCGCAGTCTTCTTCAGAGTGTTGTTGGACAATTGGGTATTTCATATTCTGCTGCAATGGTGGGGAAGAAATAAGGTCGGGTCAAATGACCCGACTGGATTGAGCATTGTTCTTGTTAGTATAGAATTCTGAGCAGTTGGCTCTTCAATTTGAACTTAGACAGGACAATGTAACCTCAAAGATTCAAAACCATAAATTAACTTGATATTTACGCATTAGCCTATGCGATAGAGTTCGATATCGTATGGATTGCCTTTAGTTTTTTTGTTGTCTCTAAATGCATATACTCCTCCATCAGCCAAATTGTATTTTCTCCATTTTTTGTACTTTGTTCGACCATCTATATCAAATTTAATGATTCCTCCTTTATAAGCAGTCCATATTGAAACAGCACCAGGTCTTGGATACTTTGTTTTTTTGCCATCGACATAGTAGTGGACATTATATTTAGTCTGGTTTTTAACCGTGAATACCTCGTACCCACCACTAATTTTCTCAGCAGCTTTTTCGTCAAGTTCTTCGACCAAATCAAAGTTTTGCAATAAGCTTTGATTTTCTGACATTATTTTTCTCCTTTTTTTGATTCAGTGATATGGTTTCCAAACCCTATGCAAAGAGATTTGGATAATTTTTGATTCACCTCAATAGTTGAGGAAAATTGGGAACTATAAAAATTGAGGTTAATTTAGAGAATTGAGGCTAATTCAGATTAATTCAGGTTTAGAGGTTAGATTGTAATAACCACTCAATTTTGTTGTGGTTAAGGGTAAAGGTGCGTCCATAGTATTTGGCAATAGTGGCAAGACTTGCAGCACCACAGTCTTATTCAGAGTGTTGGTTAACAATGTGGTATTTCATCTTTTGGTGCAGTGAGGCGGAGAAAATAATATTAGGTCTCATTTGACCAGACTAGATTGAGTATTTAAACCGCATTCAGGTTGAAAAGCGTAGTTTTGCTCATATGCCCGAAATACTTACATACTAATAGTTATAGGCTTTGAAACCTTCCTTTGAAAATTCCAGTTCCCAAGATGGACGCGGTTTAGCTCGTTAGTTCAGAGTTTTGAGTGGTTACTTATTCGATTTTAACTGAGACAATACAATGTAAACTCCCTAGGATTTCCTCCACCAGATAATTTTTATGCCTGTTCGTCGCTTAATTCTTCAAGAATTGTTAATTCATAAATCTGAACACTCATGGTAATTGTTTCCTACGAAATACGAGTGTTACGCCGTATGCAACTTTTTTTAAAGCCCTTTTTTTAGGTGTTGCATAAATGTGCGATGAATTCAGATGTTTACCCCAGAATAAACATCGCTCCTTCGCGCTCTTTGCGCCTTTGCGGTTCATTATCCAACCCTTCAGAACTAATGTGGCGAAACACTAGTACTTCACCACATTACAGCGATTTTCAGGTAAATATACCACACCGTAGGGGTTTAGCACTGCTAAACCCCTACATGAAGATGTGGTTCAAATAGATGAAAACTGCTGTAATTTTGCCTGGTTAACGGAGTGGGAGCATCTTGCCCGCTTTGTGGAAACAGGGAGCGAGACGCTCCCACTACATTTTTTATCCTTCAGAACTTATGAGACAAAGCACTAGGTGAATCTCTCTGCTCTCACTCTTTACGACGGCTTTTAGTTTTTATGCACTTAGCTGCTGAAAATTTTGGGAACAATCTGTAAAATCCTGATATTGCAAGGAATCGGCTCTGTGCTTTTGACCCTATAGTTCTATAATTGAAATGCAGGGTAATTTTCTACGGCGGCAAATATTCCATGCAACCTAGACATGGCATTGTGGAAATTTTTTCTACCTTCGTACAATTTGAGGTAGACCAATTTAGTGGTTGGGTAACTGACCCTAAGTTGCGACGCAGTATGAAAAAATGCCTGGAACACTCACCTACACAAGATTCAGATAGCTTCTGGGCACTGTACTGGTATAAAGTATGGGAAACTCAATCTAGTCCTGTAGCATTAGCACATATTTCCGCTTATCTCCAAGAAGCGTGCTATTGGACTGCAATCAAATTTGCCGTCAACTTTCCCACCCTATTGTCTGTAGCTGACTGTTTTCAGATTGCGATCACTCATCTTACCAAAATTCTCAACGCTTTTAATCCCCAATGCAGTTCCCATTTAAAAAGCTATGCAGAATTAGCTTTTAGACGGATTATCAGGGATGAACTGCGCTTACATCGGGAAATAGATATTTGTTCAGACTGGGCTTTATTGCATAAAATCAGCCGTAAGAGACTGGTGAAATCATTACGAAATATGGGTTTCAATGCTCAAAACATCGAGGGTTACGTTTTAGCCTGGGAATGCTTTCAAGAACTTTACACAGGTGATAACACCAAAATTCGCCAACTGACCAAACCAGATGCTGGAACTTGGGAAAATATTACTAATCTTTACAATGCAGAACGTTTACATCGGTTGAGTTCACCGACTCCCGCAATTAACCAGCAAACCATAGAAAAGTGGCTATTATCTTCTGCGAAAGCGGCTCGTTCTTTCCTCTATCCTCAAATTGTTTCCGCAGACTCTCCCCTCAAAGAAGGTGGAGAAGGTGGAGATGATAGTTTGTTAGATATATTACCTGGGGATGTACAAACTTCTTTACTCGCAGAAATAATTGAGCAAGAAGAAACTGCGAATCTAGGAAATCACCAAACTCAGTTAAACCAGGTCTTACAGCAAGCAATAATCACACTAGATACTGAGTCACAGCAGCTACTGCAAGTCTACTACAGTCACCAACTCACTCAAAAGGAAATTGCTGCACAATTAGACATTCAACAATATACAGTTTCTCGCCGTCTTACTAGGATTAAAAAGTCATTATTACTGACTCTTACCCAGTGGAGTCAAAACACCCTGCATATTTCCCCTAAATCCGACGTAATAGATGCCATAAACAACTGCTTAGAGGAATGGCTCAAATTCCACTATAGCTATGGCAAGACAAATTAAAAGTCAAAAGTCAAAAGTCAAAAGATTTTTACTGACTCTGGTTAAATTTCATGGAAATATTCTAACTATGGTTAACTCATTATGTTTAACTCACCTCCCCCATTCACCATTGATTCACACAACTTATACCTGGAAATTCCCTCATCTCCCCAGGTAATAAAACAACCATACTCAACACCTGGCGCTACTCAACGTGCTTGGATAAATCAACTTTGCCTGCAAGCATTTTTACCTTGGTTTCGAGAAGAAATTGACTCCAGTGCCAAGGTATACCCCAATATTGCCGCTTTGCCGAGTTTTTGGGAAGTAGTTAATGGTACAGCGATTACTTTTGATACATCTCGCCTGATATTAATTCCTACCCTAGCAATGGATGGGGATGAGTTGCGGGTGCAGCAAGGGTGGGTAGATATTCCAGAGTGGGTTGCTGATTACTACATCGCGATACAAGTAAATCCCGATGATGGCTGGATCAAAATTTTTGGGTACACAAACCATCATAATATGAAAACAAAAGGGGTTTATGATATTGGAGACCGGACTTACAGCCTGGGAAGTGAAGATTTAATCACAGATATAAATGTGCTGTGGGTGACACGGCAACTTAATTATCTAGAAGCCTTGCAAGCAGAGATTACACCTTTAGCTTCTATTTACCAAACCCAGGCAGAAAACCTCTTAGAACGGTTAGGTAATCCCGATGTCAAATTTCCTCGCTTGGTAGCTCCCTTTCCACTGTGGGGGGCACTGATAGCTCATGGAGGTTGGCGAAAAAAATTATACGAGTTACGCCAGGGTTTACCCATACAATGGTCAATTCGACAGTGGTTGCAGACAGGAGTAACAAATTTAGCTCAACAGTGGGGATGGGGAAAAAGGGAATTCATTCTGGTACCTGCGGGAATGCGGAGTAAACAAGCTTTTGCAGGCTTGTCTCGCCAGTTGATAATTGCGGGTGATACATACGAGTTACGTATTTTCCCTACTGGCAATTCTGAAAACCAGATTTGGCGGTTTGAATTGCGGAGTGCAACCCGTGGTAGTCAAATTCCTGTGGGGTTTAAGTTACGATTGTTAACGGAAGATTTGCAACCGTTTGAAAATAATGAAGATACCGCCACAACTCCTGTAGATATGTTGTATTTGGAAGTTATTTTGCAGTCAGGAGAAGGGTTAGTTTGGGAAACAGAACCAGTTGCGGAAGACTATGACCGAGAAATTTTACAATTTTAACTAATTCGGCGGAATTCCCCATCCGTCTATACGGTGGGGATGGATAGCCGGGACAAACTAGGGCGTGTTTTCAAACTATCGTGTAGGTTGGGTAGAACGGAGTGAAACCCAACTGGGTATACGGAAAATGTTGGGCTACTCTGCGATAAGCCCCTTCGGGTCTACGTCCCTCAACCCAACCTACAATTTAGGTTAATGTGAGGTGTCAAAAAGAGACGCACTCCTCCACCGATGTGGTGGGGTTTGAGGTGCCCACCAATCGGCAGCCATCAAATCGCAGATTTTGATGGGGGACTGTTGACCCATTGGGGCTTACCGCCCTGGACACGGGGCTTGGGACACAGAGCGCTCCGCGTCCGGTGTGTCCCCGCATCCCCGCGTCCCCGCGTCCCCGTGTCATCCGGTTCATGGGTTTGCTGCGTTCAAGAATGTCCTAACCTAATTGCGTAGCGCTATATAACCCCGAAAGCATGATTTGGTATAATTTAGACAACAAAATTGCTAATTTCTAAGGCATTAGCTTGAACGCCTTGTAGTAGCACTGTATTCTCATTTGCAAAGTTTAATAGCGTGTCTGCTCCGATTTGTTGGGCACCATCAAGGATTGCATTCACCCCAGATACTCCAAAATTAAAGGCACTCACATCCAATAGGTCTTGCCCAGCCTGATAATCTGTGATGATATCAGCCCCGAAATCAGTAGGAGCAAAGACAAAGATATCATTACCTCTATCACCTGTGAGAACGTCATTACCTACCTCACCAGTAAGGATATCATTACGTCGAGTACCAATCAAGCGATCGTCGCCACCCCCACCATTAACAATGCCATTAACTCGACCCTGGGATGAGTCGAAGACATCATTAAAATCACTGAGTAAAACATTACCATTTAGAGTGCCTTGGTTGTTGACTTGAACTGGGTTATCAGCGTCAGAGGCATTAATGGCATTTGTGTTACCCGTAACAGTACCAAAGTTGTTGATAGCACCAGTAATGCTACCATCGATGAAGATGCCATCATCCCCAGCAGAGATTGTACCCCGGTTAATAATGTCACCTGCAAGTGTAAGACCTGCTTGTATATCAATTCCATCATCGGTTGCCAGAATCCGACCTTGGTTATTAATATTTGTCTCTAAAGTAACTGTTCCATCTGCAACTCCCGAAAAAACACGGATGCCATCCCCTGCAAGATTACCATCACTATTTCCACGACCTTGCAACAAACCATCGTTACTAACTACAGCATTAACTACATCCCCATCTACATCACCAATTTGCAGAGATATTGCAGCTCCTTGATTTCCTTCACCAGCATCGATCGCACCGCGACGTTCGTTGACAATTGAAAAGTTATCAGCTGTTGCATCACTATATACAGTACCATTACGCTGGTTGCCAGTACCAATAATACTTCCCGAGTTCCGCAGGCTAACCCCAGAACCATCAATGTTAACGACACGGCTACCTGATTCAATCCGACCTGAGTTGATAATTTCTAGATTATGGGAGGCATTACCAATATAGAGTCCATTACGGGGACCAGAAATCAGACCACGACGATTGTTGACAATAGAACCATCAAAAGCCACACCATCTTCCAGTACCAAGCCACCTAAAAAGCCAACATTGACCTCCGCAGCAATAGTACCATTGTTAACCACTGAACCAGTTAAGGTTGCTTGGGGGGTTCCAGAACCATTAAAGAATCGCAGACCACTGGAACCATTGGCTGTTACCCTTGCACCATTGGCAAAAACTTCAGCACCATCCCCACGTCCTTGAACTAGACCATTGTTAACAATGTTAATATCCTCACTACTAGAGTCTCCTGTGGCACCAACCTGTACTGAAATCCCATCTCCAAGGTTACCTGTACCAGCATCAATAGTACCACGACGTTCATTAACTACTCTCAAATTATCGGCAGTACCATCAACATAGAGGGTACCGTTGCGCTGATTGCCAGTACCAATAATACTTCCTGAGTTGTTAACAGTAATATCATCTCCATCACTGAGATCCACAGCACGACTGTCAGACTCAATGCGACCTGAATTAACCAAGCTTAAATCATCACCTATGGAAGTGATACCATTAAGTGCTCCAGCGATTACACCCCGGTTAACTACTCTGGCGTTGTTGCCCGTTACGTCAACAGCACTGTTTCCCTCATCCGGGGCTGAAATGGAACCTTGAGGAGTAATAGTTAAACGGGCATTATCGCCTGCAATTTCCACAGCAGGATTGCCCTGAGGAGCAATAAGACTGTCTCTAATTGTTTCCCGTTCGC
>JASJCJ010000256.1 GCA_030066045.1 Calothrix sp. MO_167.B12 | reverse complement strand
GGGGGCACAAGCAAATAATCACAGTGTCCGTTTGCGGTTAATATTTGAATCTCCTGAGTTAGCTGCTTTCCCCTGGGAATTTCTCTACAACAAACAAACCAACACTTTTCTAGGGAACAATACTCAAACTGTACTCTCTCGCTATATTGATGTTCCCCTGCAAAAACGGGATATTAAAGCTGCTAGCCTACCCCTGAAAGTCCTGCTAGTCATTTCCAGTCCTACTAACTTAGCTCAATTAGATGTTGCTGAGGAAGAGAAGTTAATCCGCTCGGCACTGGGGAAACACATAGAAGCAGTGCAAATAGAGTTAGATGTGCTACAAGAGGCAACTATCCGCAACATTAACCAAAAGCTGCGGGAGAAGCCTTACAATGTATTCCATTTCATTGGGCACGGAGAGTTTAAAGATAATAAAGGCTACATTGCTCTGGTGGATAGAGATGGCACAGCTAATTTATTAGATGATGAGAGGTTTGCTAACTTCTTTTTAGGTAACAATAATTTAGGGTTAGTTATTCTCAATTCCTGTGGTGGTGCAACGGTATCTTCCAACCAAGTATTTGCAGGTACAGCACCAAATTTGGTGCGTCGGGGAATACCCGCAGTTGTCGCCATGCAATATTCTATACTTGATACCACTGCCAAGCTGTTTGCAGACGAATTTTACCGTACCCTAGCCCTAGGCTACCCCGTAGATGCAGCCATCCAGACAACCCGCAATGCTATTTCTATGGAAGTGGGACTTGATAGGCGGGATTTTGCCACACCAGTACTTTATATGCGGGCAAGAAATGGAATAATTTTGAGTGAATTGTATGCTGAAAAAAAAACTTTAAATGAGAATCCTTACGCAAAAACAGAACCAGAAGTTAAACCAAAATCAGACAAAAATATATATATTGAACGACCCCCGATTGAAGATAAATGTTATCAAGAGATTTTACAACCCGGTGCGTTAATTCGCATTAAAGCACCGCAGAAGATGGGTAAAACGTTGCTGTTGGAGAAATTACTGGACTATGGTAGACAGCAGGGTTATCAAACAGCAAAATTAGATTTAAAGCAGGCTGAGGTTAATATTCTTGCTAATTTAAAAACATTTTTACAGTGGGTGTGTGTTGATGTTACTGATAGTCTGGAACGAGAACCCCAATTAGATAAATACTGGCAAGATATTTATGGTTTAAACAAAAATTGTACTCGCTATTTTCAAAAGTATTTATTAACAGCTACTGAACATCCCTTAATTCTGGCTATAGATAATTTTGAGCGATTGTTTGCATACCCAGATATTTTTCCCCAATTCTGTTTGCTGCTGCGGAGTTGGTATGAAGCTGCCAAATCAGGGGATAGAATTGGTAAGATTTGGAAGAAACTGCGGTTAGTGGTGGTTTATTCCACTGAAAAATATCCCGAGTTAGACATTAATCACTCACCGTTTAATGTGGGAATCCCAATTGAGTTATCTGAATTTAATCAGCAACAAGTAGAAGCTCTTGCCAAACAGTATAAATTAGATGGTGTTTTGGGACAACAAGGTTTGAGTGAGTTAATGGGGAGTTTAGGAGGACATCCTTATTTAGTGCAGCAAGCAATTTCTCACCTCAAAAGTCAACTTAACTTAAGGGTTGTGGAAAGTCAGCAAAGTCAACAAGCTACCATAGAAGAACTGTTGCAGCTTGCACCAACAGAACAGGGTATTTTTAGCGACCATTTACGACAACAATTGTGGAATTTACAACATAATTACCAGTTAGAATCAGGGTACAAAAAAGTTGTGAATAATAATGAACCTGTGCGTTTGGAAGCTGAAGTTGCATTCAAATTACATAGTTTAGGATTAGTAAAATTGTTTGGGAATGATTGTGTTCCCAGTTATGATTTATATCGCCAGTATTTCTCCGTGCGTTTGGGGTAGGTAAATCATGGTTGACCAATACATTTATTCTGGAAGTCTACCTGAAAATGCTAGTACCTACGTCACCCGTGCAGCGGATAGAGAGTTGTATATAGGACTAAAAGAGGGAAAGTTTTGTTATGTATTAAATTCTAGACAAAGTGGCAAGTCTAGTTTGCGTGTACGCACAATGCAGCGATTAAGAAATGATGGTGTTGAGTGTGCAGCAATTGACCTTTCGGCTGGAGGTATTCAAAATGTACCACCAGAACAATGGTATGCAGATTTAATTGATACTTTGATTGATAGTTTTGGGTTGGATGTAGATTTTGGCGATTGGTGGTCAGAAATAAGCGATTTTACACTGGTTAAAAGGTTTCGGAAGTTTATTGAAGAGATATTATTAGCTGAAATTCAAGAAAATATTGTCATTTTTATTGATGAAATTGATAGTGTTATCAGTCTAAATTTCCCTACGGATGATTTTTTCGCCTTTATTCGTGCGTGTTATAATCTGCGTGTTGATAATCCCGAATATAAACGCCTGACTTTCTGTTTGTTGGGAGTCTCATCACCCGGTAATTTGATTAAAGATAAAAACCGCACTCCTTTTAATATTGGTAAAGCCATCTCTCTGGTGGGGTTTAAATTAGATGAAGTTGAGCCGTTAATCAAGGGTTTAGAAGGGAAGTTTAGTGACTCCCAAGGGGTGATAGCAGAAATATTAAATTGGACGGGAGGACAACCATTTTTGACGCAAAAATTGTGTCAATTTATGGTAGAAGAGTCGGAGCAAGAAAACCCGCGTACTGTTGCAGAAGTCGTCAAATCACGGATTATTGAAAATTGGGAATCTCAAGATGAACCGGAACATTTACGTACTATTAGAGCCAGAATTTTAAGGAATGAAGAGCGTGCGGGGTATTTGTTGGAGTTATATCAACAAATTTGGCGTGCAGAAGTAGAATCATCGATTACAGGGGATGATACCATTGAACAAAGTGAGTTACTACTTTCTGGGTTAGTTGCAAGACGAGAGGGTAAGTTAAGGGTTTATAACGCTATATATAAAGAAGTTTTTAATCTCAATTGGGTTGAGAATGAATTAAATAATCTGCGTCCCTACTCCGAAGCTTTTCGTGCTTGGGTTGCTTCTGGGTATAGTGATGAATCTCGACTTTTGGGGGGAAAGGCTTTAGAAGGTGCAGAGAAATGGGCGAAGGGTAAGAATTTAAGTTATCAAGATAAACAGTTTTTAGCAGCTAGTAAGGAGAAGGAAATAGCTGTTAGGAATAAAGAAGCGGAATTAGAGAGGGAGAGGAAGGATAGGGAAGCGGAATTAGAAAGGGAGAGGAAGGATAGGGAAGCGGAATTAGAGAGGGAGAGGGAAAAAAGGGAAGCAGCAGAACAGAGAAATCAGGTATTGAGTGAAGCGAACAAGAAAGCTAAACAGCAGATTCGGAATGGAACTGTTGTTTTAGTAGTAGCTGTGTTGGGAGCAGTAATTTCAGTAACAATCGCTGCTCAAAAAGTTTTAGAAGCCCGAACTAAACTTGAAGAAACATACACATATGTTGCATATCCCCAACAGTTAACTACACTGGCGGGTAAATTATCCTCGGAGCCAGAAAAAGCTAGTGAGATATCAAAAAAAGCAACTATTAAAATCAAAGATCCTCAACTTGAACAAGTGTACCTCCATGCTTCTAAATCTTTGGCTTATCAATATCTCGAAGATAGGGAATCAGCAGAAGAATCCATCAAACAGAGTATGAAGTTTTTAAGGGGGTGGAAGGTAAATAAGGGAGAAACAGAGCATGGAGAATCAAATAGTGAATTCTTGCAGACAAAGATATTCGCTTTGACAGTTCAAGGCAATTTGTTCAGAAAACGAAACAATACTCAACAGGTAAGAGAAGCTTACTCCGAAGCATTCAATATCCTCCAAAAACACAAAATCAACCCTTTCAATCCAGAGTTTTCTATTCTCAACAAAAATACTGTTGAAGATGTCCACCGTGGATTAATAGAGTCACTTGACGTTAATAAGATTCAAGGAAATCCCCAGCTTGATCAGGTTAGGACATCTCTGGTGAATTATTATCTTCAGGAACTTAACAACCTACTATCAAACAAAAAGTGGCGTGAAGCTGATGAAAAAACATGGCGGCTGATGCTCTATGTCGCTAATAGAGAAAATCCAGGATATTTTGACTTAGACTCCCTCAAGAATTTCTCCTGCAAAAGACTTAAAGACATGGACTCGCTATGGGTACAACACTCCAATAGACGCTTTGGCTTTAGCGTGCAAAAGCAGATTTGGAAAGATACAGGAAATAGACTGGGTATCGATTATGGCGAATGGACACAAGGAGAACAACTTTCGCGTTTTATGTTTCGCGTAGGATGGTATAATAATGAAAGCGGTACTAGGTCTATATTTATAAGTTATTCTAAGTTGATTTCAAGAGTTGTGAAAGATTATCAACAAGCACCGGTGGGTATACTGCCCGGCACCGGCCTGAAACTCGGGGTAAGGCTCAAAGAACTCGGCTACGAGCCGGGCTCTCAACTCGTAGTTCCTATTCCTACGCTAACCACAGAGCAAGCAGCCAGGGAAGCAGGCCTACTCTTTTCTCGCGTTGCGACTTGTAAAGTGTAACATGTAGCCGTTCCAGTTCTTTGTAAAGAATTGTTTCTAAAGAAATTTCTACGAGTTCATAGGCTTTTGGCGATTTCGATACCTGGCACCACATCAAGTCAAAAGTTAAAAGTCAAAAGTCAAAATTAAGTCACAATTAATCAAACTCCTGACCTTTTTATTCAAGCATCATTGAAATACTGCATTGCTATTTTGGGGTCATAGCAGTTAGTCATGATAAACTTTTCGGCTACCTCGCTAACTTCCGAATCTACACCAACTTCCCAATCATCCCAAGGAAGGCGCATTTGTCCCGGCGAAGTTTTCTTCTTCCTTTTACCCTTGACTACTTTTGGTAGCAGCTTGCTTCCCCAGTGGTAACGTTTCTCCGGTTTGGGTTTGGGTTTATATTTTTTGCAAAATCCCCGATACCTCGCTGCACACTCCTCCAGTGTTCGCCCTAACGCCAAAAAAGCCGGATGCCATTCGGTAAGTCCATCATCCGTCAACCTGTCATATCATGTCCGTTTAAATAACCGTCATTGCGACCGAAGGGAAGCAATCCCAAAGACCTTGTGATTGCGTCGTTTCACTTCGTTCCACTCGCAATGACATACTATGGGTATGCCCCCGGACATGATATCAGTCATAAAAGGGAGCATCCCAATTTTTATGCAATACCCTAGAAGGGTATCGCTACACAAACAAAGCCCAGCGACCTGGGCTAAGAGAATTTTACAGCCGCGCAGGCAGGCTTGGTTCGTGTAGCCCCAGGCTTTAGCCTGAGGGCTTTTTAACTTATTCAATAACACCTTCAATAACACCGCCCACCTTATACCAATTGTGCTAAACGTTTTAACACCTTGACCACAGTATAAAGGTCATCTCGGCTATCTAAAGCAAACAAATCAGACAGAGCATATTTTGGCATTTCTCCTTGCACGAGTTTAATAAATCTAAATTCATTACCATTAGTCACAAACCCAAAACCAAGTTTTTCTGGAGTCAAATCCGCCAACATATAAGCCAATGCTTGGGGAATAGCCACCACTAGAGAATATGCAGCTCGTTTCGCTTCAATCACCAGCACCCAAAACGGCGGTTGAAACACCAAAATATCAATCCGTCCCCTAATAATTGTCCCCTCATCTTCTGAACAAATTTCAATTTCTTGCTCCGAGGCGATGTAAAAAGGTGGATGATAAAAACCCGCTAGCCGCAACAATGGGGAAAGCACCACCATTTTCACCACAGGTTCTAAAATTGGATATCGGGACAGATGTAAGTATTCCGCCTTCAGTTCATTGAGAGATTGCTGTTCTAAATCACTCAACTGAGGTAAATTATCCCGCCACTCCCGGAAAAAATCTTCATCATCCGCACGCTGTAATCCAAATTGTTCAATCAGTTGAGCAAGGGTGACATCTTTTCCCTGAATAACTTCAACCATAACCAAACTAAGTAATAAGTAATGAGTAATGAGTAATGAGTAATAGACTTAATCAACCTTCAGGCGATGCTCCACAGCAGTCGATAGGTGATCGCAAAAATATTTACAGTATAAATTTTACAAGTATATAACAAGATTTCTATGTAATTTCACTAATCTCATATTCTTGAGTTTAAACGCCGCAGTAGTTGCCACATCAACGGGTTTATCTTTAGTTTTGAGGAGTTGTGGCACAGCCATCTGGGGCTGTGCAATGGTCAGGTCCCGGATGCTTGCCTTACCCACAAGTAATGATTGTGACCATCAGGACTAATGGGACAAACCACTAGAATAAGGCTGCTTCAATGGCATTTAGGGCAGAATCTAAATTATCATTGACGATTTGGATATCAAACTCATCGGAGGCCTCAATTTCCGTTTCAGCCCGTAATAAACGACGAGCGATCGCAGCTTCCGAATCCTGTCCACGACTGCGTAATCTATTTTCTAGTTCATCTAAAGATGGCGGTAGTATAAAAATACTCAACATTTGGGGAAAAGTTGCGCGAATTTGTCTAGCCCCTTCCACCTCAATTTCTAGTACTACCAGTTGACCAGCATTGATTTGATTAATTACAGATGCACGGGGTGTACCGTAACAATTACCTGCAAATTCTGCCCACTCTAAAAATTCTCCTTCCCTTACCATCTGGTCGAATTTATGCCGGTCAATAAAGTAGTAATCTTTACCATCAACCTCCCCAGGACGGGGCGAGCGAGTTGTTGCCGATACTGAATAATATAATTCTGGATGTCGCTGGAGTAGCGATCGCATTAAAGTCCCCTTACCAACACCACTAGGACCAGTGAAAACAATTAATCTCCCAGGAGACGTAAATTTTTGAGTAGTATCACCACTATGGTTAGATAAAGCTTGTATCATCCGCTCAACCTGTAAATCAAAATCTGTAAAGAACTTATCCTTTAGTTTGCTGTCCTCAGGAATTGGCAGCTAGGTCAATAGATAATTCTGATATTACTGCGGATAGAAAAGAAGAAAGCAATTGTATTAATCAAATAATTTATCATGAACGATGCTATTGTCCTTGTGAAAAAGGTCAGCATACACTTATATAGTTCGGCAAGCCTCCGCATACAGAATTTCGCAAGTCAATGAGGTACAATATTACATAATAAAGCTAATGGTGGGATGGACATGCCTGCCCGTCCAAATGTACTTCACTAAAATGAGATATGCTGTAAATACTCAGGAGGCTATCATCAATCAATTAATTAATAATTAATTATCTACAGTATGGTGGTCGCGGGCAATCACAAAGCGGTTTGCTACGGTTTCCGGCTGAATTGCCGAGAGAACTACATGACTGGAATCGGTAATAATTACAGCCCGAGTTCGACGACCATAAGTTGCATCAATCAGCTGACCTTTCTCCCGTGCGTCGCTGATAATACGTTTAATCGGTGCAGACTCTGGACTGACAATGGCAACTACCCGGTTGGCAGACACAATGTTGCCAAAACCGATATTAATTAGCTGAATGTCCATAAAAAACTGACGCCAAAAGCGGTGTAAGGTAGGTACGCGAATAATCGCGTTTTCATAACTAACTATTTTCTCATGTTATCTTTAAAAAACTGGAGTTACAACGATTTAACTAACGTTAATATTAGTTTTTAATCATAATTGCTGTTTTATAACTAATTATCAAGGGAGTGGGTGAAAAATCTATCTAGAGGTATAGCTTTTTTTACCTGATATGAACTATTATCCCGCCACATTAATTTTGACGAATCCCAGGTGTTTAGATCCCCGACTTCTATTGCTAGGAATTGCTACCCCATGTGCGGATATTGATTGAGAAGTCGGGGATCTTTTACCTAGCCATCACCAACTAATGCAACGGACTACTAATGAATGACATAATTGTCCCATAAATTGAAACTAATTAAGTAACGGTGAGTCACCCCCCAATTACTCGGTTTATTAGCTTTTGGTTGATTTGAATTGATGGGCCTTCGTTGCGGCTTGCCATTTTTTTTGTAGCTGTTTAAAATCCACCCCTTGCCCACCGTAACGCCATTTTACATATGCTTGACAAATTTCATTGATGACTTCAGCAATATGTGGTGTATGGTGCTCAATCGAGGAATTAGCATATTCTAAAGGTGTTTGTGAAGGATGCTTGCCTAAACCTTGATTACTTGTCCATCGCAGCATTTGTTGATAAATACTTTCCATGGGCGGTAACTTTTTCAAAGCTAGGCGATAACGCCAATTTTTCCACTGTTCCCAACCTAACCAGCCACAAAAAGCTGTTGTGGTGGCTACGGCTAAACCAGCGATTGTTCCAAACCATCCTTGGGCAAATAAGCCAAAAAACCAGGATATAGCGCCAACAATCAGGCCAAATAGATTTCCAAATACGTAATTTAATAAACCCGTGACTGGAGAAGGTAGCCAGCCAGCAACCCATTGCCAAAATTGGCGGAGAACGCTAAATGTTTGGGTTTCTTCTATGGAAGGAGGAATTAAAGGATGGTTAGGAATGGGATCAAAGGCAAACCAACCATATTTGGGAAAATAAACCTCTGTCATTGCATAAGCATCTGTGTTACGGACAACATACATACCTGTGAAGGGATTAAACTGTCCTGGTGCAAATCCTGCTACAAGTCTTGCGGGAATACCGATAGAGCGTAGCATTATTGTTAACACAGTGGAGAAGTGGTCTGGATATCCACCTTTTTGCTTAAATAGAAAGGTTTCTACTAAGTCCTCTTCTTTCTCTATGTGGGGTAAGTCCAAGGGATTCTGGGGGAGAGAATAGTTTTGTTTGAGGTACTGAGCTAAATAGAGAACCTGTTCGTAGGTGGAATCTAGATTTTTTTCCGATTTGGCTACCTGTTGTTGATTGTAGTTAGCCAGGATTTCTTCCGTTTGTTGTTTAACTTTTGCTGCAATTGCTTCTGGTACTTGCAGGTAGTAATCTTTAATATCCTGGGGATATTTACTGGAGGCTTTCCTTAACAAAGTGCGATCACGGTAGGGCACTTCTGAAACGACTGTGTATGTTAGACCCTCTGATAATCCTACCGGGGAGCGCAAACCACCTTCCTTATCTACAGCAATTACCTCGGTGGGAAAGTATAATTTTTTCGGATAAGACATTGCCGGAATCAGGTTTGGTAAATCTGATACCATGGTGTAGGTTTGTACTATGTCTTTACTTTTACCAGTAAATAAAGGCAGTTTTAATACTGTTTGGTAAGACCAAGGTGGTCGTTTGAGACGTTTGACTTCATCGTTGCGAGAAACCTTCCACCCTTTCCCAGTATATTGATCGAATGCCAGCACTCGCCAGAAACCTGCTGCTTGTGATCGCACCCGCATTACCACCTTGGGTTTCATCTCGCCCCGCAGATTTTGGTTAATCTCACTATTAAACCCGTAATAAAAATTATTATCTACTTTACCTGGTTCGCCAGATTCACCTTGCCCTGTAACATTCTCACCATTCTCACCGCCATCGCCATTTTTACCTTGACGGACATAACCAGGGTTAACAATTTTTCTGCCTGTAAAATCCCCTTGAATTTCAATGGGGGAACTAACAGGAAAAGTCTGTAATTGATATCCAGGCAAACGGGGCAAAACTGCAAAAATTGCTAGCCCTAAGCCGACAATTAAACTAAACAATAAAGCATAGGATGGTAAAGCAGAAAGAATTTTTTTGCCTTTTCCTTGTTTCTGCTTGTCCTGGACATACTTCAAACCCAATCGAGAGCGATAATCTAAAACTAAAGTAGGAATAGCCGCGCCTAAAAAGAACAACAGTGCTGGTGCAAAAGCTAAAGTTTGACTGAGGGTAGCCGCAACCCCAATCAGAATCAAACCAATGACAATAGAATAGCCCAAATCCTTACGACGGGGCATATCAAAACTATGTAATACCTGGAGTTGAATTAATAATTCAGCTAATACCAACCGCGTATCATTTAGCTGTCCCACCATTCGCCCAAAGAACGCACCCAGTGCAATTAACATTCCAATGGCGATACAAAACTTGACTGGAATATTGCGATCGCGACAACTATAATAACTCCAACTAGAACCCGCGACACTCAGTGGCACCGCCCATAGACTTAACTGGGTTTCGGCAGCAATATCCGTTGCCACAACACCTATAATTACCATTGCCAGGACTAAAGCCCGTAAAGCAATTGAACTTTCTACTTCTATCGCAGACGATAAAGATTTATGCGATCGCCAATTTGAAGAATTTGCACCTAAAGGTAGATGCCAACGCCGTTTCATCCTGGTAAATTTCAACATTTCGATGATCAAGCAGCCGATGGGTGGGTAATAAAAAACGATTATGTAGACGCCCTAATGACCGCTTTTATAAACCAGAATAAACTTCAAACCCAGGATCGTCATCTGCAAAAACACGGCGTTGATCGACCAAAACGCTAGCAGCCGGAAGTCTTAATATATTAAATGGTCGGTATTAAATGGTCGGTGTAATTGCAAATAACAGTGCTTGTTGCTCAATTCCTTCTAATTCAATTGCCAAGGTATAGTTTTGCTTACTTTGAGTGCAAGACAATTCCATACTCAACAATCCTGGATGATCGGATTGTGCCATGGCATGGGCATCATGCCCCTGTAACTTGACAACTCCCTTAGTAGGTAACTCAGTTTGTACCACTAAATTTGTCTGTTGGTCGCGAAATTGTAATTCTACCTGTATAGATAATTCTCCTACACTAGTCAACCATTGTCTTTGTACCACTGGATTAGTGGCAGAAACATTCAAATTAAGATTCTCTAGCAGCTGTTTGGCTGCTAACAAAGACAATGCCATTTGTTGACGTGGCTGTAATTGAGAATAATCACTTTCCCCATTTGCCACCATTGTCAAGGATTCTGACGAACGAGAAGAAGTACTTCTGAGTACTAATCCTGCTAAATTGTTCAAATCCTGGGAATTATCGGGGAATAAGCTCTCCACTGCCCGAACCAATTTTGCCCCTAACGGTAGTGAAGACGCAAGTAACCCTTGACACTTTGCCAGTAATTCCTGAAAAACCTTGTCTGGCATGGAAGTCGGCAAATTCAGTTTGTATTGTTGTGCAGTCCATCCCCAAGCTGGAACAAAATTCAGTGATGGGTTGTCTACACAATCTGGGTACTCTTGTAATTGTGACTCCCAGGGAAACAAAGGTGGTTGGTTTTCGACTTGAATTTGTAGCCGACGTTTCAAGACGGCTTGGAAACGTTCTTGCACAGTAGGAATATCTCCTAGTTGAAAGGTTTCGGGTGTTTGTACCGACTCAAAATCGCCAACCATTGGCTTGGCGGCGGTTTTAAGAAAGTTGTCTACCCGGTTGATTTCCTTGCTTTCTAATCCAATATCCTCAGAATTATCAGCAATATCTGCCAACAACATATTGAGTAATTGGTATTGCAAGGATTCTGAGTCACTATTCATGAGTAGATGCACCCTATCCGGACATTAAAGAGTTACGAATTTCCCAAGCTTGTTCGAGAATTTTAAACCAGCGTTTTTGCAGTTGAGCCATAGATAGGCCTAATGTTTTAGCAATTTTTTCATCTGGCTGTCCTTGTTGTTTCAAATCTAATAGAGAACGTTGGGTATCGTCCAGTTTTTTGGTATATATTTCCCATTCTTGAGGAGTTAATCCTAAATTCGTCTTTAAATCGGCTTCTAACCACTCGTGAACTAACTCCCAACGGTGCAATAAAGCGAATCTAATTAAGTGATATTTGAAGCGTTGTTGTAAGTAATCTCGCTGACGAGAAGTTAATCCCAAAATATTCTCAATTTCCTGTGCTGACAGGTCTTGGAGACGTAAAGAAAAATAGTCTGCACAATCAGATTGTTGTTTTTCTTCCAGATAACTCATCAATTCCGTCACTACCACAGAACGCAGGCTTTCTTCTTGGGGTTCTGGCTCTACTTGTGTGGCCATGGCGCTACGCAACTGTTGTACCGCCGGATCTTCCCAAGTCCCATCAGATTCACCGCTACTACCTTCTGCTGCCCGCTCTATATCTACACAGGTTTCTGGTGGTTGCTGTTGGGAGAAGGTTTGTGCGCGCAGAATAATCAACTGTTGTTGACGACCAGGTAACGGTATGCGTCGTTTCCCATAACGCTCCGTAAATGCCATGTACTCTGATAGTTCCAGCAGAGTTCGGGGGCGATAAGTTGCAGGTAATTGACTTTCTCGGCGGAAAGCATTTAAAGATTCTAAGTAGAAGCCTTGTAAAAAATCTTCGATGACAGTCAGTCGTCCTTGATAACTCAATTGTCTTTGGGGAGAGTTAATATAGCGATAGATGATAGCACTTAGGGTACTGTGTAGTTCAACTCTGCCCCGATTCGACCCCAATTGATAGTATCTTATACACTGTTGTAGGCGATGCTTGGCTAGGGTCATCGCCGAACTGGCTATAGCTCCGGAAGCTTGAATGCGTTTACTCTCAGTACAAATCCGGTTTACTTCCGCAGTAATCCGGTTTGCCACATCATGGCAATTCTGCTGTGAAGCATTAGTTAGTTGCTTAAGCTCCTGGAATAGGAGTTGAAATATCGCCTCCACGCCAATTGATTTTTCTCCCTGAATAGTTGTGGTTGCGGCTAAGTTCATAGTCTCGT
>JASJCJ010000255.1 GCA_030066045.1 Calothrix sp. MO_167.B12 | reverse complement strand
GTATTTCTTACAATTAGTGTTGCCGCTTTGATATTCACATTCTGGTTATTGATTGTTGCCAAACAAAAAAGCTCGCGATATAGACAGTAATTTGTTTGGACAGAACGGTAAAATGAGAAATGACTATACAGTTTGTAGCTATGAGTCAATATACGAGACAAGTAATCTTATATAAAGATGAAGACGGTTATTGGGTTGTGGAGTGTCCGAGTTTGAAGGGCTGTAATAGCCAGGGAAAAACGAAACAAGAGGCTCTGTCAAATATCAAAGAAGCTATTGCAGGCTATGTAACTGCCCTAAAAGAAGACGGTTTACTTGTACCAGAAGACAATTTTGAAACATTCCTGGTGGTTGTGTGAGCAAGTTGCCTAGTATTTCTGGGAAAGAATGTATCAAGCTCCTTCTTATTGATAAACTATCTGGGAGTATTCCAAGGTAAACAATTGATAATATAGGGGTATAACCAAAGTTATACCAACCTATGAAAACAGCGATTTCAATTCCTGACCCTCTTTTTGAAGCTGCTGAACAATTTGCCAAACGCATGGGTTTATCTCGTAGTCAGCTTTATGCTGTAGCACTTCAAGAATATTTGCAAGCCCATAAACGGGAGCAAATCACCAAGCAGTTAGATTCTGTCTACGCTGATGAAGACAGCAGCCTCGATCCGTTTTTTGTACAGTTACAAGCCCATACGTTATCTGAGGAAAATTGGTGATGCAGCCAGGTGAAATCTGGTGGGCAAACCTGCCAACACCAGCTGCTTCTGAACCAGGATATCGCAGACCCGTTCTGATTGTTCAGTCCGATGATTTTAATCGTAGTCGAATTCGGACTGTGATTGTTGCTGTTCTAACGACTAATCTTCGATTGGCTGATGCTCCAGGTAATATTTTGGTAACAACGGATGAAACAGGTTTACCTCAAGACTCTGTTGTAAATGTTTCCCAAGTTCTTACTGTGGACAAGTCATTTCTAACAGAGCGAGTCAGTCAAGTAAGCGATCGCATCATGTTGCTTGTTGATGAAGGTCTTCCCTGCCCTGTTGAGGTTTTGGGATTACAAGCTTAAACCTAAGGGGAACGTTATCTGGCTTCGTTTCTGGGTTGGGATATTACCCCAATGCTGTCTACGAGAATTGGAATGTGCGATCGCATAATCCACAATAAACTATAGTTAAGCGGTATAATTTATGGCTGATTGAGATTTCAACAATAGATTATCCACGGTATATTTCGCCAATGTAGATTCTTGGGTAGCACTACAAGAAGGTTTCACTGTTACAGTTTTAGCCTCATCTTTAACAATTTTTGCCAAGTAATTGTAGACATAACCATAGGGTTCTTCCACTATCAATTCAACCCGCACAGTACTATCATCGGCACTTCGCTCAATAATATTGGCAGCAACTTTGTTATTAAACCACTTCCAGCCATACTTCAAGAGCAATTCTCGCTCTAACACTTGCACTGGCTGTGGTAAAGTACTCCAACCACGATAAACTGGGCGCAGACATTGAATATCACCTGTGCGAGTCAAAATTGATTTGCATGATTCCAGAGAAAGATTCCCATAGTATCTACCTTCTGGAAAATCGATCATTGTAGGTGCGAACCGATGCCCACCAAAATGACTAGAACGCCACAGACGAATATTCTCCAATCCTAAATCTGAAATTGCAGCTTTAGTATGGAAGTAAAAAGGATTACCATACCTGGCACAACACTTATCGTGACTACCGTGGGTACACACCAAAATATCTCTTTTTTTCGGTGTTTCTAGTTCGCAATCACTATGTCTTCGCCACAGCCACTTTCTAATGATCGTTGCTACTTGTTCTATATTTTCTAACCTAAACTCTTGCTGACGATAACCATTACTAATTCCTGGTTTCTTTTGATAAATTAATAGAGTTGTTTCATCTTTTTTGTGGGACAAGTCGTTAGCGATTAACAGAAATGAGATTGGTAATTTTTGACTTTTGATTTCCCTGACTAATACTTGTAGATTATCTGGTACCCATCGAGAATTAAAGGCTTGATTCTGCCAAGGGGGTGGACATTCTATAAGTATATATGTCTCATAGTTACTGGCAGTGCCAATAATTTCTTCTCCTAATTTGCGGGAATTATCTGAACAAAAAAAAGTACTCATTTCAATTTAATTCACTATTTAATTTGACCAACCGATAGATGACAATAATTTGCTTTTGCTATTCTCTAAATTAACCTCGTCAGATGTTTTCTTAATGCCATTCCCGACACATATTACTCAAGCAACTATGTATTTAAAGTTACTAAAGATGATGCATAAAGACTGACTATAGTTAGACAACCAACCTAATTAAAAAAATTTGTCAAATTTTATTTTCTAAATAAGATATTCATAATTAGAATATGCTTTTCCGGAATATATTTTCAAAAAATTTTATACATAAAACACATCAAATAAACACCGTATAAAAACTGTTTTTGATTAAATAAAAAACTATTTTTGACAGAAGTTGCTTGAAGTTACTGATGCCACAAAAAGCTCTTTTAATGGCTTTTATATAGCTTTGTACTGAAGCATTGGCGGCTCGAACAAAGTTATTTATTTGACTAATACCTCCGTTCAGCTCGTAAATTAACACTAGTATCTTGTGTTACTTCCTACTTTGACATAATTTTCACCTCACTATTTTGTTTCTGCTCAAACTGTAACGGAACTCAATTAAAAATTCAAGTAATTGAGAATAATTATTAATTATTATAGCAATAAAAAAGTTGTAAAGATGCCATTAAGCCAAGGTGAAGGAATTATATAAATTATATTAAGTTTCTATTATGCTCTTCATACAATAGATAAATCTTCTCAATATGTCATGGTGTTGCTTCTCTAGAAATCGTAGGTAAGAATGAACCGCATTCGATCAGCGCTTTGTGACTAACTCCTTAAGGGCGCACGCAATGTGCCCCCTTAAGCTGCGCGCTTCTTAACTCTTTTCTAGCTAGTCCCCCACAGGAAAATCTCATAACCTGGCCATGAAACAATATCTCAAGTGGGACTTCCACACCTAAGTTGTCAACCATCAACAGCCCGCCACGGTCAAATCCCACAACCAAGGATGAAAATGGTTTGTGACTAACTCGTCAAGGGCGCACGCAATGCGCCCCTACTGCGGTGACCACACCTAAGCTGTCAACTATCAACTAACAACTAACAACCATTTTCAAGTTAGAGTGAAGAAACAGAGTAAAAAGAATTATTAAGTAGTTGCTGAAAAATTCTTTCATGGATATTGACTAATATTCTTTTATAGCTATATGTTTGTTGCTTCATTTTCCTTCCATGCAGAGTTAAATCATTTTTTGTCGAAGCATAAAAAACAGTCACCAATTAACCATAATTTTACGGAAAGGGCTTCCATTAAGGATACAATCGAGGCTTTGGGAGTTCCTCATCCAGAGGTTGATTGCATTCAAGTCAATGGGGAATTTGTGGATTTTGGTTATATTGTCAGGGATGGAGACAAGATAGATGTGTACCCAGTTTCCATGATGGCAGAGATTCAATCTACAGTTTGTTTACGCTCGCCCCTTCCCCAGATTTTACGCTTTGTCTTAGATGTGCATTTGGGTAAATTGGCAACATCATTACGATTGTTAGGTTTTGATACTTTGTATCGCAATGATTACCCTGACCCTTTACTAGCTGAAATTTCCAGCAGTCAAGGGCGAATTTTATTAACCCGCGATAAGGGGTTATTAATGCGGAGTTTAGTCACTCATGGATATTATGTACGGGAGACGAACCCAGAAAAACAGATATTGGAAGTTATGCGCCGCTTCAATTTGTCTGAGTTTGTTTCTCCTTTCCAAAGGTGTCTGCGTTGTAATGGTTTATTAGCTCCTGTGTCAAAACAATTGGTAATAGAGCAGTTACCTGAAAGTGTTAAGCAGCAAAGACAAGAATTTTATCGTTGCCAAGATTGTACCCAAGTTTACTGGCAAGGTTCCCATTATCAAAAGTTACAACAATTTATCGCACAATTATTGAGAGAATAAAGTTCTGAATTTAGAATGAGCGAATTTAGAAAAAAAAGATTCTGGAAAGAGTGTGATGTTGATATTTGTCACTCTTGGGTTTTTCTCACGGTTACGGGCTGATACAATCAACCCCTGATACCAAAATCAATCTATAACTTGTGCCCTGGATAAATCATGTCTGTTGAAGCTTGGACGACTGTTTTTGTAATTATTTCCTTTATTCTCTATCTTTATATTGGTTGGCGTTCCCGAGTTAAAGACAGTAAAGGTTTTTTTGTTGCCGATCGCGGCGTACCGGCGATCGCCAATGGTGCGGCTACTGCTGCTGATTGGATGTCTGCTGCCTCTTTTATCTCTATGGCGGGGATTATTTCTTTTTTGGGTTACGATGGCTCTATTTACCTCATGGGGTGGACGGGGGGATTTGTCCTATTAGCGTTGTTACTGGCTCCCTACCTACGTAAGTTTGGTAAATATACCGTCCCTGATTTTGTGGGCGATCGCTATTATTCCAATGTAGCCCGTTTGGTGGCGGTGGTTGCTGCGATTTTTGTTTCCCTCACCTATGTAGCCGGACAAATGCGGGGGGTGGGAATTGTTTTCAGCCGCTTCCTGCAGGTAGATATTGGTACGGGGGTAGTAATTGGGATGGTAATTGTAGCTTTTTTTGCTGTTTTGGGAGGCATGAAGGGTATTACCTGGACTCAAGTCGCCCAATACGCAGTATTAATTATTGCCTACTTAATTCCCGCAGTGGCGATCGCTTGGATATTGACAGGGAATCCTGTTCCTCAGTTGGCTTTTGCTGGTAGTGATATCGTTGATAAACTCAACCAAGTACAGTTAGATTTGGGTTTCTCAGAATACACTAAACCCTTTGCCAATAAATCTCGGTTGGATGTGCTGTTAACTACCATTGCCCTGATGGTGGGTACAGCAGGACTACCCCACGTAATTGTCCGCTTTTATACGGTAACTTCTCCCCGCGCGGCTCGATATTCTGCTGGTTGGGCGTTACTTTTCATTGCCTTACTTTATACCACTGCTCCCGCCTTGTCTGCCTTTGCCCGCTATAACTTGATAGATAACTTACATAATAAAACCACTACTGAGATACAGCAATTAGACTGGGCAAAAAAATGGGAAAATACCAAGCTGTTAGGATTCTCCGATAAAGATAATAATGGACGGATTGAACTGAAGCCAGATAAAGAAGAGAACGAAATCAAAATTGACCGAGATATTATCGTGCTTTCCACCCCAGAGGTAGCAAATTTACCCCCCTGGATTATTGCCTTAGTGGCGGCGGGAGGACTTGCTGCGGCTTTATCTACCGCATCGGGATTATTACTGGTAATTTCCAGTTCCATTGCCCATGATGTTTATTATCGCTTGATTAACCCTAATGCTTCCGAACCTCAACGGGTGATGGTAGGCCGAATTATGGTAGGATTTGCTATTGCGATCGCTGGTTATTTTGGTGTCAATCCTCCCGGCTTTGTGGCTCAGGTGGTGGCTTTTGCTTTTGGTTTAGCAGCGGCCAGCTTTTTCCCAGTAATTGTCCTTGGTGTATTCGACAAGCGTACCAACCGAGAAGGGGCAATTTCCGGGATGATTGTGGGTTTGGTATTTACTACTATCTACATTGTTGGCGTAAAATTTTACGGTATGCAGCCGTGGTTTTTCGGAGTTTCTCCGGAAGGAATTGGCAGTATTGGGATGGTGCTGAATTTTATTGTTACCTTAGTGGTTTCTAGGCTCACACCACCACCACCAATAGCAGTACAGGAAATGGTAGAGTTTTTGCGTTCTCCAGAGGATGGAGTCCCCGCACTCGCAGATATTGGCGAGGACGAGTTGGATTAATATTTTGTGTAGGGTGCGTTGTTGCGGAGCGCAACGCACCAATAGACTTCTCCAGAAAAGAATGTAGAGACGTAGCAATGCTACGTCTGGAACAAGGGTTTTGGCGATCCGCATATTTAATTTCCAACAGAGGTCTAATAGTGGTTAACTATGCTTGCGTATCAACAGATATCAGGATTTACCCACGGAGAACGTAAGCTGCTCTTAATTTTAACTCCTAACACCGAACTCCTAACACCGAACTCAGGTTAAGATATGAGAAGTTCAATATTTTGGCGTGCATATCCTATATCTTGTCTATCTTGCAATAGAGATAAAATTGTACGCAATTTCTGGTTAGCTTGTTGCTTTCCATGAAAAAATGCTTGTAGATAGTTTTGAATTGGTCTGACAATACGCCTCATTTGTTCTTGAGTGAGTTGCTCATCTTGATTATTTTCTGTAATGAAGCTATGGCTGATAAGGAGTTCTGAACCTTTAATAGTTTGATGGTTGATTATTTCTTTAATTTCTTCACAATTTTGATTGACAAATCGAGTAGTCAGATATTTGAGTATTACTGGGTCTAATACATAAAATATTTTACCATAATTGCGATTTTTTTCAACTAGCGATCGCCTTTCTATTAAGCAATGTAATTTTTCAAATAAAACCGTCGGTGACAAGTAATTTATTGTATCATTTTGGAGATTTTTCCATAAAGCTTGATTGCGCCTTATAGCCAGCCAATACATAATATTTACTTCTTCTGAAGATAGCTCACGGAATTGATTATCTATAAAAGTAGCAATTTGGTCATTAAAGAATGTTGAATCAGAAACATTATTGATAAAAAATGATAATTCACCATCAAATACTGCTTTGACCTGTCTTGCAACTCTTTTAAGTATCCAAGGATTGCTGTATCTTCTGCTAAACTCCTCTAACTGATGGTCTGTACCAGTCAAACCTTCTTGCTTTAAAATTATCTTAGCTTCTTCGCAGTTCAAACCTCTTAATTTATGGAAATAAACAAATCTATCTGATAATAATTCCAATTCTTGAGGCTTTTCTCGACTGAGTAATAATAGAGAACTTTTATGTCGTTCCTGTGCAACTCGTTGTAAAAAATGACTATATTCTTTATAATTTCTTTCATTAGTACCTATAATTGCTTCCCAATCATCTAATATCAGCAAACATCTGTGTTGGCATAGATATTGTATTAATGACGAGAGATAGTTTTCATTATTGTGAGAGAGGGATGAAATTTTTATTTTTGGTAAAGTTGCTACGACTTCTGTCAGTGATGGAGCATCAGCCAAAGAACGCATAATGAAATAGTCATATCTATTGGCGATATTTTCTATTAGCTGATAACCCAAAGCAGTCTTTCCAATTCCTCCTACCCCATAAATAGCAATTAACCGATAGCGTTCCTTAATCATGCATTGGGTGAGATGAGCTAGTTCCTGATTACGCCCATAAAAATAAGAAATAGGTGGTACTTGGCTCACATGACAGCCATTGTCTACTACCTCCTTCGAGTTTAAATCTAGAACTTGGCAAAAAGCCTTAAATGTTTCCTTCCTAATTGGCTGTCTTGCTTCCCGAAAACGTTTCCAAGTCGCAAAAGAAACATAACTAGCATAAATATCGTTAGTTGCTAATTGATCCCAATCTTGGTTTGGTTCTAGAATTTTACTGGCTTCTATCAGCCATCTGTTATCCTCTAGATTCCAACCTTTTCGTTTTATAGCTTTCTTAATGAGTATTTTTCCAAATTCAGAAGCTTTTAAAGCACGCTGACTCATATCTCTACAGTCAAATTTGTTAACAAAATAATATTTAATAATTCTGGATTAATATTGATTTGTAAATGATTTGTTTAGAAGACCAATTGAAAAATTTTGGTATTAACTAAGCATTTATGTTTTTGGAGTTTTCAGAAGAACAAACTTAGAATCTTGTACTTTAACTAAAACTCCAACTTGAGTATCCTCATCAATTTTGCGATCATGAGTCTTGCTATCAAATTGAACTGGTGTACTAGCACCTTTTGCTTCAAAATTATCTGAGGATAATTTTTTAAACAAATTTTCACGAGTAGGATAAATATCTTGTCTTAGTCCTTCAGCCATAGCCTGAGTTGCATCATAGCTCATCGCAGTACGCCAATTGATATGTGTTGTACCCCACAGTTCTTGTGATTCTTCTTCAAACTCAGATTTTTTGATTTGACCCCTATGCCAAGGAACAGCAAGTACTAACTTACCTTTAGTCTGATGTTCAATCATATCTTTTTCATATATACCATCTCCACCTAATACTGCTTTAATTTTTTGATTTTTTATTATATAAAATAATACATTAATATCTCTGATTACTGTATTATTGCTAAGAGCTAACATTGCGACATCTGCCTCTTCTTGAACCGCTTTATCTATGCAATTCACTACTAAAGTTTTTCTTGAATAAACATCACATAGATGAATATTTTTACTCTGATTATCTTGTAGAAATTTTATAAATTCCCCACTTAATGATTTACTATATGGATTAGATTCATCTGTAATAATAAGTGCTTTTTTATATTTTTGCTCTAGCGTAAATTCAGCTAGGTCTCTAGCGGCTATTGAATCAGTCGGAGATGTACGAAAAACATATTTATTAAAAGGAAGTGCGTAATTAGGTGGATTTAGATCGTTTTGGATTTGTCTTACAGCTGTACTAGTTGGAGAAATGAGAACAAGTTTTTTTTGGCTATATATATTTCCTGCATTTAAAGTTTGTTTGCTAGTAAAAGGACCTATTACACCTAATATACTAGTGTTATTTACAATTTTGTGATAAATACTTTCAGTTTTATTCTTATCTTTTGAATAGTCCGTTATCAATACCTGCAATCTTCTTCCATTTATTCCAGATGCATCACAATTAGCAGTGCGATTGCTATTTTTCTGGAAATTCATTTTTTTTATTATCTTTATTCCACAGTTATATTCACTTTGAACATGGGCAACTCCACGCAACATTTCTTCAGCAGTGTTAGTATTTGAAGTAATTGGTATGTTAACTGCTATTTTGAGACTTTGCTCACTAGAAGGAAGTGATGCCAAAGCATTATTTAAATAAATCAATGTTTCTGGGTCGTTAGGATTTGAGTTTAATGATTTTTTAAAGTGTGTAATTGCTTCTTTATACTCTCCTTTTTTAAAAGATTCTGTTCCTTTTTGTTTTTCTTTTGTACTATTTTTTGTAATATTTTTTGGGAACATAATTTCTTCTCCCCAACTGAAGTTATCACCACTTGGACACTTAGGATAATTTGAACAAATATTATCCACTAGTTGTGGAGACGGAGAAACTGTTGGTTTAGAAGTTTCGGTATTTGAATCGACTTTTTGTATTTGATAAAAAAATAAAGATAAAATCAAAGCCAGCATAACCAACAACAAAAATCCAATCCAACGCCTCCATCTTCTCCAGAAGACTTGTAGTGATACACGTAATTGGCTAGCTATATTTTTTGGATTATCGATTGCAGTAACCCATAATGTAGGCGGAGATATTTCAGTCTCTTTCTCTTCTTTTTGTATTCTTGTTATTGACAAATTATCAATAGCTTCAAGCACTGTTTCCGCAGACTGAAATCTATCTCTCGGATTTAATGAGAGCATGCGATCGAGAATATCTGCAAGTCTATTATTAACATGGGGTACATAATTTCTCCATATATGAAGTGAACCACCATTATTACAAATTTCTGTTGGAGACTTATTAGTTAATAAATGGACGCAGGTTGCAGCTAAGGCATATAAATCTGCTGATATATCTATTGTCGTTCCAGATAATTGTTCTGGCGGTGCATACCCAACTGTACCCATCGCAAATGAATATTCAACCGGAATACCAGGCTCTAAATCTCTTTTTATTGCTGTATCGAAATCTATTAAATAGAGTTGTTGATTATCTCTGTGTCTAATAATGTTACAAGGTTTGATATCTCGATGCAGAACACCTTGTTTGTGAGTTACGTTAAGTATTTGTAAAAGTGATTTCAATACTTCGAGTACATCACTTTCTAAAAAATTACGTCTACTTAATTCATATTTCAGGTTGTCACCTGGTATATAGTCTTGTATTAAAAAAAATAACTTTTGGTGGCTAAGATTATTAGACTCTATTTCTCCACTAGGTGCTGGTAAATCGAAAAAATCATAGACCTTGGGAATTTTTTCGTGATTAAGGGTACGTAAAATTTGCGATCCTCTTTTGAAGGCTATTTTTGCTTGATCCAGTTGTTCTGCTGTGAGTCTGCTAGTATTAGGAGGATAAAATACTTTAACCGCACACTCTTTATCATCAAAAGTAAAATCATGGGCACGAAATGTTCTACCGAAACCCCCTCTCCCTATTTCTTCTAAAGCTATGTAGCGTTGATTTCGTAAAAAAAGAGGCATTCCACAGTTAATACAGTATCTAGCTGTGATAGAGCTACTATCGCTCAAGTCACCATTGCTATTATTTTGAGGCTGGGAACACCTAGGATTGGTACAGTAGACTATCATGGACTACCTCTCAGTATTAATAAATACTTTTTAAATAGACCCATCTTGCTCACTCACAAGACTCACGAAGCTCTAGCCATGTCCTACCATAATTGCTAAATAACATCTTATTAGCTAGCTGTTAGGATGAAAGTTCAAATATTTAGGTAAAAAAATTTTTTTTGTCAGGTTTTCATGATTTTTACTTACTTTTAGGTAATTACAAGTATTATTTCAATCAAGATATCATTTTTTTTAATAGAGCCAGTGGTTAATATCACGTAAATTTAAAGTATGTAGTTATTCTTAACATTAGAATTGGAAAGCCAGTTTCTGGAAATCACAGAAACTGGCTTCAAAACACTATTATGCATTACTGGCGTATTGTTACATCAAGCAAATAAACTGTAAAATTACTTAAAACTATTAGTAATACACACGCTGGGGATAAACTTGGAAAGAATTGAAGAAATTAACACTTTCGCTGGTTAATTCATTTTT
Source organism: Calothrix sp. MO_167.B12 (assembly GCA_030066045.1). GTDB lineage: Bacteria > Cyanobacteriota > Cyanobacteriia > Cyanobacteriales > Nostocaceae > Calothrix_A. The sequence continues at coordinate 1,751 of JASJCJ010000255.1, read as the reverse complement.
TGTTCTGGCTCCAATAACATAGACCCTTCGTTTCACCACAAATGCCTGGTATTGACCTAAAGTCCCGTCATAGTGCTGAATCATTAACTCTAAACCAGGATGACTACCGATCGCAAGATTTCTAGACCTGATTACTTTGCCATCATTAGCAATAGTTTCTCGCATAGTCCTATTTAGAAATCTGGGAATCCATGGTTTAGGTATTCTACCCATTCCATGAATATCTCTATGCATAATCATGTAAGCTGTATTATTTGTACCCTTTGACATTAACTTATCGTGCTTATTGAGAATAATAGCTCCCGGCATCCAAATTCTAAAATCCCGTTTCGGTCCCCACCAAACGTTAGCAAGTAAATTATCTTTATTTAGCTGCTGTTTTGTGTAATCTATCCTTACAGTCTCTAATTTGTCTGGGTTGTTTTGCCTATAAACTATTGCTGCTGCTTGATACTGTGTCCCTAACAAAGTTATACCAAGGATGGTGGTTATGGTGATGGGAAGAGTTTTGAATGCATTGATTTGTAACATATAATTTTTCTCCTTTGATCTGTAAAATAGACTTCTTGCATAAGGACTGAACATTGGGAATATTTTCCTACACTGCATTTCACACCTAGCATTGAAGCAAGCTACTGCACCACATTTTGATTTCGTCGGCTTTTGCAAGATGTCTAAGAAAGTTGATTGACAAGATAATTCAATCTGTAGTTAAACTTTTACAACTAAAATCTGTTATCCTCTACCAACCTGAGAAAAATTTAAGCACGTATATATTTCTGAACCAAGACTCATTTTTACTGTGAAAAATGAGTCTTTTGTTCAGAAAAAGTTCATCAAAAAGTTCAGTTACAAATTTATAAAAAAATTAAATTAATTATACTAATTTCAAAAAATAATGCAACAAAGAGAGTGGCGTATCAAGTAATAAGTAATAAGTAATAAGTAATAAATAATTAAATCCTCTTCCCTCCCCCACTCCCCACACTCCCCACACTCCCCATACTCCTCCCCTCCTCCCCCTTACCATTGGTTATTTGCCAATCTTGCCAACAAGACTTTGCAGTTCCCTCAGTACAAGGTTTAATAGTTAATGGTAAAAGTATTGAGATTTGTTAACTTACGATTATGAAGTATTGGCGAGTACTAGTGGCGTTTGCTTTGGCTGTGGTGATGTTGTTCTCTCCCTTGTCGGCATCAGCTGCTAACAGACGTGCAGCAGGAACGAAAACGGTTGCTAATAAAGATTTTTCCGGTAAAAGTTTAATTATGGCTGAGTTTAGCAAGCTAAATTTAGAGAATAGTAATTTTAGTAATGCCGATTTACGCGGTGTTGTGTTTAGTGGCTCCCTACTAGCTGGGTCTAACTTGCATGGTGTGGATTTCAGTAATGGTATTGCTTATCTAGTAGATTTTAAAGGAGCTGATTTCACAGATTCTGTATTGGTAGAAGCCATGATGCTATACTCCAACTTTGATGATGTTGACATCACAGGTGCTGACTTTACCAATGCAGTAGTCGATGGTGTGCAATTGAAAAAACTTTGTTCCCGCGCTAGTGGAGTCAATTCTAAGACTGGAGTTTCTACCCGTGAGTCTTTAGAATGCGATTTTTGACGTACTCCCTGGGATAAATCCGCAGGGATTCTCAAAGGATATTACCAGGCAGGATAAATCCGTGCCTGTGCATCCTTTTTCCTGCTTCTTAGACTCTTAACTAGACTGTCACCAGTCCCCGTCAGAACGTCTCC
>JASJCJ010000254.1 GCA_030066045.1 Calothrix sp. MO_167.B12 | reverse complement strand
GGATACGCTGAGCGCAAAGCGCACGCTACGCGGTAAGCGTTCGCGTCAGCGTGTCCGCTAGGACTCAGCTATGCCGTAGGCTTTACGCGAGCGCCATTTGCTTTATGCCGGGGAACCCGTCCACCGCAATGACTCACTTATTACTTATTACTTATTACTTATTACTTATTACTTATTACTGGCGCGTAGCACTATACCCTGGGATTTTTCAATCCCAGGTATTGTATTGAAAAAACTTAAAGAATGGTTAAGGAGTGCCCACAGCACCGGAGTAGATCAAACCCCGTTGTAAATCCATAGTCAGAATTGCACCATCTCGAATTACCTTGGTTGCCTGCTTCACACCCACAATTACGGGCACTCCCAAACGCAACCCAATGACGGCAGCGTGACTATTAAGACTCTCTTCCTCAGTAATAATCCCACCAGCCTTACGAATGGCTTCCACAAAATCAGCACTAGTTTGCTTGACAACTAAAATATCTCCCTGATGGAAATTACCCACATCTGTACCTGTACTTGCCACCCTAGCGCGACCACTCACCAAACCCTGTCCTAATCCTATACCTTGACCGAGTACAGTGGTGACTACCTCTACCTTAATTAAGTCAGTGGAGCCAGAAATACCTTGGAGAGTACCAGCAGTCATCACCACCAAATCTCCCTCTGATACTAAATTATTTTCCAAAGCCACATTAGTCGCAGCCTGGAATGTTTGACCAGTGGAAGGTAATTCTAATACTAATAGGGGTTTAACTCCCCAAACTAGCTGTAATTGCCGCGCTACACTAACATGGGGAGTCACAGCTAAAATCGGTGTGCGGGGACGGAATTTAGACACATTACGTGCAGTTGCCCCGGACTGGGTCAAACTCATAATTGCGGCAGCTCCCAATTGCTCGGAGATTTGACCCACCGCTTGGCTGATGGCATTAGGTATGGAGCGTCTAGTATCTACAAACTGGCGAGCATTGGTATTTTCTGCTATTTCCTGCTCAATTCTTTGGGCAATCCTCGCCATAGTAGCCACCGCTTCCACGGGAAAGTTACCAACGGCTGTTTCGTTGGAGAGCATGACTGCATCCGTACCATCAAGGATAGCATTTGCCACATCGGATACTTCCGCCCTGGTAGGACGGGGATTACTCACCATGCTATCTAACATCTGAGTAGCGGTGATAATGGGTATACCCAAACGATTAGCAGTGGCAATTAAACGCTTTTGCAGCACAGGAACATCCTCTGCTGGCAGTTCTACACCTAAATCACCCCTCGCCACCATTACACCATCACACAAGGCTAGAACTGCTTCCATTTGTTCTATGGCCTCGTGTTTTTCAATTTTGGCAATTACTGGTACTTGTTTACCCGTACTAGAAATTAATTCCTTAATTTCCATCACATCCTGGGGATTGCGAACAAAGGAAAGTGCAACCCAGTCAACTCCTTGATCCAGACCAAACATCAAATCTTCTCGGTCTTTATCAGTCAGAGCTTTAATGGAAAGGTATACTCCAGGAAAGTTAACACCCTTATTATTGGAAAGCTTACCACCTACGGTGACGCGACAATGTAAATCACCTTTGTCTTTGTTCACCTCCTCTACGGACATTTCTACCCGTCCATCATCAAGGAGAATGGTTGCACCAGAGGGAACTTCTTCAGCTAAAGAATCATAGGTGATGCAGCTAATTTCCTGGGTTCCTACAACCTGGCGATTAGTTAAAGTAAAGCGATCGCCTTTTTCTACTACTATTGAACCATGTTCAAACTTGCCTAGGCGAATTTTTGGACCTTGTAAGTCTTGGAGAATTGCTACTGGTTGATTGAGTTCAAAGGCAGTTTGCCTAATTAAACGAATATTACGTTGATGATCTGCATGGGTTCCATGGGAAAAGTTTAATCGTAGCGTCGTGGCACCGGCTTCGATTATCGCCTTCAGCATTTCTGGACTGCTGGTAGCAGGACCGATGGTAGCGACAATTTTTGTCCGGCGAATTGAATCTCTTAGTTGCATGGGGCTGAACCTAGGAAGCTACTCAGGAAGTAATCATAAAATTTTGGGAAGCTTTTTGTCTGTCGCTACTGAGTCAATCAATTGAGCGTCGAGAACAAGTTGCAGCTAAAATTAGTTGCAGGTGGGATAACTCAGATGCTTAACCTCTGAAACAGGAATTTCAGTGCATCACTCAATTTCCCAGCTCCCACCCAATAATACTCGGTGGCTGCTTGCCTGGTTGAACTCGAAATTTGGCGTTGCTTCCTGTGCGGGATGATTTTCTTTCCGGTACATAAGACCTATGCAAAACTAGGTATAACTAGACTTTTGCTGCTTACTTCTTGCTTCAACCAAGGGAGACGGCTCCTTCTTGTCCACAAGCAATTCACTGTCTACCTGACAGCTATAATAAAATTAGCCTTTCTTCTGGGATCATACCCCTATTAGGTTGCCAATAGGCAATGGTGTTGATAAATCTTGCTCAACAAAATTTATTTTTTCGTCAAATATACAAATAACTGCTCAACAAAACTTTATTATTGACCGTTTTGTATCGTATACTCGCAATATTTGGTCTCAAAGGAGTTATGCGATGCTGATGTCGGAGGTACAGAAGCCACTGACAGTCCCCCCCAAGGAATTATTAGCGCCTCCAGGTGGTTTCAATCCGACACTACTAATGTTTTTAGGGGCAGTGGGAATTGTAATTTTATCGGTTTGCGGTTACTGGAGTTGGCAATGGCCACATTGGATATGTTTTATGTGCAATGTGTTGGCACTGCATATTTCTGGCACAGTAATTCACGATGCTTGTCATCATGCTGCTCACCGCGATCGCACTATTAATGCCATATTAGGACATGGTAGTGCTTTAATGTTAGCTTTTGCTTTCCCTGTTTTTACCAGGGTACATTTACAGCATCATGGTAATGTCAACGATCCAGAAAACGATCCAGACCATTATGTATCTACTGGCGGACCATTATGGTTAATTGCAGTTAGATTCTTCTACCATGAAATATTTTTCTTTAAGCGTCGATTATGGCGCGGCAATGAACTTATAGAGTGGTTTTTGAGCCGTTTGTTTGTGGTGGCAATTGTATATATTTCAGTGCAATACCATTTTCTGAGTTATGTTCTCAATTTTTGGTTTGTACCTTCTTTAGTAGTAGGTATTGCTTTGGGGTTATTTTTTGACTACTTACCCCATCGTCCTTTTGTGGAGCGCAATCGTTGGAAGAATGCTCGGGTATACGCTAGTCCAATTTTAAATATCTTGATTTTGGGGCAGAATTATCACCTAATCCATCATTTATGGCCTTCTATACCCTGGTATAACTATCAGCCTACTTATTATTTAATGAAACCAACCCTAGATGCCAAAGGTTCCCACCAATCCCTAGGACTATTACGTAAAAAGGATTTCTTAGAATTTGTGTACGACATTTTTTTGGGCATTCGGTTTCATAAACACCAACCAAGCAGCAAACAATCAGGAAAACAAAACTACTGATAGCTAATTTTTGTCTGAAAATATCTCCGTTGATCATCAACGGAGATTATTTTTTGCATGTTGCTGATTTCATGGATGAAAAAGGTTTGACCTTTTTGATTACCAAGCTGTTGGAGGAGAAGCCACGGGTTTTGGTAAGCTCCAGTCTGGACGTAAACTGGCGGCATGACGTAAATAAATGTGATACACAGGTGCAGAAATCGGCAGATAAGTGTGTAGTAAAAATCTGATGCAACGTTTTAAACTACCCTCAACGTACATTTGCTGCACATCTAACATGGGTACATTATCCCAGAAAGGACGCGATCGCGCGATGGCAGCGGGGAAAATCGCATCTAAATCCTTAGTTACAGAAAAGGTAATACTAATAATATCTGTAGGATGTAGTTGATTGCGCTGCTCCAATTCATCCAGTAATTCCATCACCGCTGCTGCCATTGCCTCGGTTGTGTTTTCCGAGACAGTTGTCGCGCCGCGAATAGCCCGCATTCGCCACTCCACGCCCAATTCCTCCTGAGTTACTCTTCTTTAGTTATTATTCCTTAGCACAGGGCAAAGCACAATTAATCTTTAAGGTCTGTATAGCCATAATGGTAAACCACTGGTAGACATTTCAAATTCCAGCCAATCAATACCAGCAGCAATCCCAGTTTTCATCTGCCGGTTGCCTGGTAACAGACGACTTAACAATGGTTTACGTTCTTCCATGGTGTAGACTTCGGTTTTCTCCGGGTCTAGTCCTGCTAATTCCGCTGCCCAGCAACGGGCATCTTCTTCTGTCCCCAATCGATCCACAATTCCCAACTCTAAAGCCTGCTGTCCCGTAAAAATCCGACCGTCAGCAAAGCTTTTTACCTTCTCTACGGGTAGGTTTCTGCCCTCAGCTACGGTTTGCACAAATTGTTGATAACTGGTATCAATCAATTCCTGCAAAATACCTTGTTCTGGTTCTGTTAATTCCCGGTCAAATGCCAAAATATCTTTATAGGGACCAGATTTAATTACTTTAAAGGATACCCCGACTTTATCTAGTAACCGCTCTAAATTGTTCCCCCGTAGAATTACACCAATGCTACCAGTGATGGTTCCTGGGTTCGCCATGATATGCTCTGCACCCACACCAATATAAACACCCCCTGAGGCGGAAATATTGCCAAAACTAGCTACAACTTTGACTTTTTTCTGTAAACTCTTCAGGGCACTATAAATTTCTTGGGAGTCTCCCACTGTTCCCCCAGGGCTATCGATGCGTAGTAGTAGGGCAGGAAATTTCTTTTCTTCTACTGTTTTAAAAGCTTCTAATACTCGTTTACGGGTGTTACCTGCGATCGCTCCATTTATCTCAATGCGAGCTATTTGTTTGCGAAATTTCGATTTAAAAGGCCAAACCATAATTGGTCAAACAACCTCCAGCATATTTTTATTCTTATATCAAGTGTTGAGTTTACATCAGATGCTGTTTTCCTTTATATCCAAAAATCAGCAACTATGAGACCCATCACCTCTAATTTCTATTTTAGTAAAATTTATATTAACAATATTTTTGCTGTCTGACCGAAAAATAAACTGGATACAAGCCCCGAATTTATCTGTGCAGAAAAAAACAAACGGTTTTATCATTATTTCCAGCCTCCGGGCTTTAGGCATGGGTTCACGACTCGCGCATTCCCGAGCCATTCCGTTGGGCGGCTGCGCCGACTTGTAGGAACTGGCGTTTGCGACTGTCCTCGTCGCGGTGAGTTAGTACTCCATCCCCTTTCCCCGACTTGAAGTAACTAACCTAGCTTGCTTCTTTGCAGGAGTACCCTTGAGGGGTTCTCTCGTCAATCCAAAATCCAAAATCCTCTGAGCCTACTGTAGAAAAACATATGTTATGTTACAATATTCTACGAATTTATACGTAAAATCTGACATCTGTAATAAGCATACGTATCAAATAAACCACCAACAAAACTACAGGTTAAACTAATTACGCATAGTCCCCGGAAGGAAGTTCCACTACCAAAAATAGATAGAAAATGCAGAATCCGATGCAATGTGACTGCACTCAGCTCTTGTAGAGGTGGAAAATAACCAATTACACAAACTAATAATAAACAAGCACCTACTAATAACATAGGAGCAACAAAGCAAAAAATAATTGTCAGCAATAGCGATCGCAGAAAGTTAGTCAAAATAGTCATGATCTGGCAGGCTCCGTGACTTGAGTGAGTAAAGAGGATGCTATACCCCTTTGTCACTTCTTTCTAGAATAAGGGCGATCACTACCAATGGAGTCAGATTTCAAAAATCTTAAGTTTTCATTAAAGAACCTACACATTAGTACCAAGATATGTTTCGAGTTTTATTGGATCGTGAATCGACAAAACCTTGGCTCAATCAAAGTTTGATTTCATTTTATCGTCATAAAACCAGTGTTAGAAGAATAATGAGAAATGTTAATTTATGAGATTACTTTTAACCTAAGTTAACTTAAAGCGCAGTCAGAAGCAGTGTAGACACGAAGTGGCTTGGAGTAGAGTAGGAATGAAAGAGTAGGGGCGGGGTTTCCCCAGTAGGGGTGGGGTTTCCCCAGTAGGGGCGGGGTTTCCCCAGTAGGGGCGGGGTTTCCCCAGTAGGGGCGGGGTTTCCCCAGTAGGGGCGGGGTTTCCCCGCCCAGAGTGAGGGAATTATTTTCATGCTTGGTTGTGGGATGTCAGGAAGAGACGCACCAGACGCGGAGAGGGGGAGACGCGGAGAGGGGGAGACGCATTCCTCTACCGATGTGGTGGGGCTTGAGGTGCCCACCAATCGGCAGCCATCAAATCGCAGATTTTGATGGGGGAGGAGGACCCTTGGGGCTTACCGGCCCGGACACCGGGCTTGGGACACAGAGCACTCCGCGTCCCCGTGTCCCCGCGTCCCCGCGTCATCCGGTTGAAGGTCGAAGGCCTTCGGTCACCTTTAATATTCACGGTTTCATGCTGTAATGTGGAAGTGTCAATCTGAATACAGTAAATAATCTAACCTTGGAACATTGAGCGAGACTACATCCAAATTCAGCTTAGGGTTATGGAGCCAGCGATTGTTGGCAGCATTTTTTTTAGGTGGACAAGTGATTACTCACCTAATTCAAGGCAAAATTCATCGGCGCAATACTGTGGAACAAATGGCAGTAGTGGGTCCAGATTCCCTCTTTATTGCTCTACTGACAGCGTTATTCGTAGGTGCAGTGTTTACCATTCAAGTTGCACGGGAATTTGTCAATTTTGGAGCAGGTAATTTAGTGGGGGGAGTGCTAGCACTGGCACTGACAAGAGAATTATCTCCAGTATTAACAGCCGTAATTATAGCAGGGCGAGTTGGTTCGGCATTCGCCGCCGAAATTGGTACTATGCGGGTAACAGAACAAATAGATGCTCTTTTGGTATTAAAAACTGACCCTGTTGATTACTTGGTGATTCCCAGGGTGATAGCTTGTTTATTAATGTTGCCTATTTTAACCCTACTGTCTTTGCTAACCGGCATGATGGGAGGAATGTTCATTGCTAGTAATTTATACAGTATTTCCGATAGCCAGTTTTGGGATTCTGCCCGTAATTTTATCGATATTTGGGATATTCTCAACGCTATACTGAAGGCCTGTTTTTTTGGATTGTTAATTGCTGTGGTTGGTTGTAGCTGGGGTTTGACAACTACTGGAGGGGCTAAAGGTGTGGGGCAATCAACTACCACTGCTGTTGTCACCTCCTTACTGTTGATATTTGTGAGTAATTTCTTCCTTACCTGGTTAATGTTTCAAGGTGCTGGTAGTGCATTACGACAAAGTTTTTAACCGCACCTTGGGAGTAAGTAATAAGTAATAAGTAATAAGTAATAAGTAATAAGTAATAAGTATCTTGGCTCTCCTACACATTTTTTCTTTTACTCCCCTATGAATGGAACAAACACGAGATATCCAATCTCTTTCCTCCTTTAGGTTGCAGTCTTTCCACCGCGACGTACTAGAAGTGTTGATACAAACATCCATGAGGAGCTATCTTGATTTCAGGAAGTCAGCGTAAGCCACTAACTTCTAAAATGTGAATAATATCTAGTAGCAGTATTTGTAACCGTGACTACTTCATTTACCTTTAATTCATCCTCCACCATCGAACTAAAGCCTAGTTACAACATCCCCATTGTGTTAGTACTAGGAGCAATTCCCTTGCTGCTTGTCCAGCCTTGGATTGGAGCAATAGTGGCATTATTCGGTTTATTTCTATTATTTCAGACAGTAACACTGCGCCTGCAATTTACCCCTACGGATTTAGATATTTACAGGGGCGAAAAAATGATTCGCCGTTTCCCTTACCAAGAATGGCAAAATTGGCGTATTTTCTGGAATCCGGTTCCCATTCTGTTCTATTTTAAGGAAGTTAAAAGTATTCACTTTTTACCAATTTTATTCGATCCCAATACCCTCAAAGAATGTTTGGAGCAACGCTGTCCCCGCATTTAGAACTCGGAGGGTTCATTAACAGGATTCAATAAGCACTCCAATTACTTACATTACATAATTGTTTATGAATATTGAGGAATATCAAACTCCACAATCGGGTGATGAATCATCCATCCAACCAGAATCAACACAGTCTGCATCTGCAGATGCAGAACAACCAACTAATTCATCTGTTGATGCTGTAGAAGTATCACCGCCGGTAAACTCCACCACTGACACCACAGCAGATGACTCACAACAGTCACCTATGGATGGAGTGGAAGTCCCTGAACAGCCATCCCCAAGCGAATTAGAACCAAGAATTGCTCAACTAATACAACAAGAACGAAACTTAAAAGCAGAAATCGCCGAATTGCAAGCAACAGGTAAAACCCTACAAACCCAAATAAATCAATCCCAAATGGCAATGGGAACCATGATTCAAGAGGCACTTTCCCAGCTAGAGGAACGCAAACAAGCTCTACAAATTTCCGTAGAACAATTAGAAAGGCGACAAGAAAGGATTCGTAATGAGATGAAAACCTCCTTTGCAGGAGTATCTCAAGATTTAGCCATTCGCGTCCAGGGTTTTAAAGACTATCTCACAGGTAGTTTACAAGATTTAGCCGCCGCAGCCGAACAGTTACAATTAGCACCCCAAGTTAAGCGGGAGCCAGAAAAACCCAAGGTGAAGGTGGTGCAATCCAGGGAATCCCAACCAGACATCATCCAATTTGCCCCAGCTCAGTTTGAAGAGACAAGTAAGAAAATTCGTTACCTAATTGACCAATACCGGACTAAACCAGATTATTATGGCCCACCTTGGCAATTGAGACGCACCTTTGAACCAGTTCATGCCGAACGTGTCTCCAATTGGTTTGTCCAACAAGGGGGACGAGGTGCTTTACGTAGTATGGGTAGTAGGTTGCAAAATATACTGATTTCCTCAGCAATTATATCTATATTGTACCAAATGTATGGTAATCGCCTCCGTCCTCTGGTGATAGCAAACAGTCCAGAACGTTTGGGTGATTGGCGCAGGGGGTTGCAAGATTGTTTAGGAATTGGTCGTCCAGATTTTGGACCAGATCGGGGAGTAGCATTATTTGAAAGACCAGAAGCAGTGGCACAAAAAGCTGAACGGTTGCAAAAAGCCAAACAAATGCCATTGATTATTATTGATGATTCCGAAGATAAAATTAGTTTGTCCCTACTGCAATTTCCTTTATGGTTAGCCTTTGCCCCCGACCCCAGAATGATGAGAAGTTATGAGGATGACTTTTAATTCATGGTTGATCATTCATGGTTCATGGTTCATGGTTGATAATTCATAATTGATAATTCTTATGGCTATTTGGTTAAGTTTGTGTGGTTTGATTGTGCTGATTGCGTATCTGTTGGGTTCAATCCCTACAGGATATATAGCAGGGAAGGTTATCCAAGGTATTGATATTCGGGAAGTTGGTTCTGGTTCCACTGGAGCAACCAACGTCCTTAGAACCTTGGGGAAAGGCCCTGGAGCTGTGGTTTTAGGGGTAGATTGTTTGAAAGGAGTGCTAGCAATCTGCTTAGTTTATGCTTGTTTCCAATTTGCTCCCAGTCAAAATTTGCTACCTGCAACGGTAGATAGTCAAATGTGGCAGCCGTGGATGGTAATTTTGGCAGGTATAGCAGCCATTTTAGGACATAGTAAATCGATTTTTTTAGGCTTTAGTGGGGGTAAATCCGTCGCTACAAGTTTGGGTATTTTGTTAGCAATGAACTGGCAAGTAGCCCTAGCAACAGTAGGAGTATTTGCCGTAGTGGTGACAATATCGCGGATTGTTTCCTTGAGTTCAATTTGTGGTGCGATCGCAGCTTCTCTAGTAATGATAGTTCTCAACCAACCATTACCCTATATTTTATTTGGCATCGCTGGGGGTTTATATGTAATCTGGCGACACAACACTAATATTCAACGTTTATTAGCAGGAACTGAATCAAAATTAGGGCAAAAGGTAGAGACAGAAGCAAATAGTTGATGGTTGTTAGTTGTTAGTTGTTAGTTGACAGTTGACAGTTGACAGTTGATGGTTGTTAGTTGTTAGTTGACAGTTGACAGTTGACAGTTGACAGTTGACAGTTGATGGTTTAATTCCTTCACTCCTTCCCTCTTTCACTCCTTCCCTCCATCACTCCTTCCCTCTTTCACTCCTCCACTCCCCCACTCCTCCACTCCTCCCCTCCTCCCCTCCTTCTTGTTACTTTTAACTTGAATCGTGTTTCCAGCTACAGTTATTTCCCTTATGGGTGGGCAAAAATGGAGATAAACACAATCATGCAGCTTTTTGAAGCACACCATGTTGCCACTTCATGAAACCCCGAATCATTGTCTGTGGATTAGGACGCACCGGATATAAAATCTTTCGTTTGCTCAGACAGCAAGGAGCTATTGTTGTCGGCATCCATCACAAGCCCATCCCTGGTGAAAAAGCAGGAGATGTGATTGTTGGTGACTTACACGCTGCTAGCACCCTTAAATCTGCCGGAATTAAGCAAGCCAATACCTTAGTGATTGCTGGGGGTGATGACGCGCTCAATTTATGGATTGTGATGCGAGCGCGAATTATCAATCCCCGGATTCGGATTATTAATCGCTTCTTTAATACCAGTTTGGGAGAGCGTCTGGATCAGACTTTACCGGACCACTTGACCATGAGTGTAGCTGGTTTGTCTGCACCTGTATTTGCCTTTGCGGCAATGGGTAATCAAGCCATTGGGCAGCTGAAGTTATTTCAGCAAACTTGGCCCATCCATGAAGAATATATCCATGAAAATCATAATTGGCGGGGTTGTAAACTCAGCACCCTATGGGAAGATCGATCGCGGATGCTGATTTACTATTTACCAGTGGAAGATGAGATCGATCTAGTCTCCGCCGTGGTTTGCGGGCATCGGTTAAAAGTGGGCGATCGCTTAATTATTGGCACCCAACCCCAAGTCGGCTCCTCACGCAAATCCATTATTACTAAGCTACTAAAAGTTTTCACTAATCTACGACAATTTCGCCATCATGCCCATTCGGTATTGGTAGGTGCTATGGTACTCATGGCTATTATTACTATGGCTACTGTTACCTATGTTTCTGCTCAGTTACGTGTATCTATTGTTGATGCTCTTTACTTCGCTGTGGGCATGATTACCGGAGCAGGTGGCAATGAAAAAGTTGTAGAACACGCTTCTAATAGTGTAAAAATTTTTACCGTAGTCATGATGTTAATTGGGGCGGCGGTATTTGGCGTATGGTATGCCCTGCTCAATGATTTTATTTTGGGAACCCGCTTCAAACAATTTTGGGATGCTGCCCGCGTCCCCCGTCGCCATCACTACATTGTCTGTGGTTTGGGTGGCTTGGGCATCAAAATAGTGCAGCAACTCCATGACAATGGTTATGAAGTAGTAGTAATTGAACCGGACATCAACAATAGGTTTGTCAACACCGCCCGTAGCTTAGGTATTCCCATTATTCATGCCGATGCCAGTTTTCCCGAAACCCTCAAGTCAAGTAATTTACAGTCAGCAACCGCCCTCCTTGCCGTTACTGGCAATGATGCTACGAATGTAGAAATTGCCCTCAAAGCCAAAGGAATTTCTCCCAAAGTGCCTCTGGTAATACATTATGCAGATCCAGATTTTGCCCGTATGGCACAGGAAGTATTTGATTTTGAAGCTGTATTAAGTCCGGCGGAATTAGCGGCTCCAGCCTTTGCTGCTGCTGCTTTGGGTGGAAAGGTACTCGGTAATGGCATCACATCAGACGGCCTTTGGGTAGCTTTTGCCACTTTAATTACACCCGCCCATCCATTTTGTGGTCAACGGGTGAAAGATGCTGCCATGTCTGCTGACTTTGTGCCTTTATATGTAGAAACTAGCTGTCAAACTATTCATGGCTGGGATTTATTACGGGTTAGTCTCAGTGCAGGGGATATTCTCTATTTGAGTATGCCAGCAACAAGGTTGTATCAGTTGTGGCGTTATAACCCTTCCCAGGCAATGGTGAGCTGAATCCCTTCTAAAACACCAATTCAGTAATGCTAAGTGATGGGGTGATGAGGTGATGGGGTGATGGGGTGATGGGGTGATGGGGTGATGAGGTGATGGGGTGAAGATTTGTCAAGAAGAGACGCACCAGACGCACCAGACAGCGATGTAGTGGGGGCTTGAGGTGCCCACCAATCGGCAGCCATCAAATCGCAGATTTTGATGGGGGACTGTTGACCCATTGGGGCTTAACGCCCCGGACACGGGGCACCGGACACAGAGCGCTCCGCGTCCGGTGTGTCCCCGCTTAAGCGCGTCATCCGGTTGATTTCACCTGCATGGCGTTGCTCCCGGTTGTTAGGCTACCAAGATTTATGGGCATATTAATTCAGGAAGCGCGGCTCAAAATCGGTTTAATTTGTTATTTCAAAGGTTCATCCAAGTCTTTACCACCCCCGAGCATCCGTTGGTGATATTTGTCGATGATTTGCAATGGGCTGATTCAGCTTCGTTGAATTT
>JASJCJ010000253.1 GCA_030066045.1 Calothrix sp. MO_167.B12 | reverse complement strand
GTTAACCAGCTTTACGAGGGGTAAGGCAGTGCGAAATGGAAGTGCCGACTGATAACATTGGCGTTAGCGAAGCGGGACGAAGTCCGGCGCACTTTACTGGAGTAGCAAGGCGATTCCCGGCATACAGGGAAGTGGGTAAATACTACTCCTCTGCTTACCCATCCCCGAAAGGGGTACGGCTAAATTTATTAGCCGTGTCGTGTTTCCTCCGTGGTCTCAAGACACACGGTTTCCACACTCCCGAAGATTTTTAGATGAGTTTTAAAACCTTTCAATTGAATATCTCCCATCTTCTATCTAGCCTGCGTCCCTGGCTCACTTTGTTTATAGTTGTCTGGTTATTGGGTTCTTTAGGGTTGGGGTGGCTAGTCAACTCCTTACTGATTTTGGTAGGATTACTGTTTTTAGCACCAATTGTCTTATTTGTAGGTTTTCGTTGGTGGCTGCAACGGAATTTAATTAGCGATAGTTGTCCTGTTTGTGGGTATGGAGTAACTGGTTTAAATAATACACAGTTAGAATGTTCTAACTGTGGAGAGCAATTATTAATACAGGAGAGGCAAATTCAAAGATTTACACCAGAAGGTACTATCGATGTAAATGCAATTGAAGTTCCTTCTCAATCTATAGAAGACTCCTAGTACAGGTCGGCGTAAATAAACCAACCATTTATAAAACCTCAAAGCCAGAAAACACAATACTTTTGACCCCTCCGGGATTCGCCATTTGCTTTATGCCGGGGAACCCTTTCGGTAGTTGTTCATGGGGGAAACCCCCAAGACCACACTACCTCACCACCGCAATGGCTCAATGCGTGACTTTTGACTTCCAAAGCAGCGGTACTAGTGCCCCTGGGGTTCAGTTAAGAATACTTGATCATCAGAGTCTTGCCCCTTCTTAACTGGTGAGTGGTTTATACTAGCCTGTACTAGTAATCGAAGTAAATGTTGAGTCTTTCTCACACAAAAAATTTTGTTTGCTGCCGCTGACTAATAATCAACCAATCCAAAATCTGCCAATTTTGAGATTTTAGATATTTTTCCGTGGAAAAAAACAAATGGTAATAGCTAAAATAGAATCAATGGATATTATTTCTTTTGTTGGGAAATAAACAGGGTATAATTGGGATTTCCTGGAATTAACTGACCTATGTAAAGATTGTACTGTCCCTCTTGGAAAAACCCAGAAATTTCTGGTTTGCTCCCAGAGTAAGTGTCGGGCAGTACACAGAACTTACCTCCAGGACCATCAATTAATAGTGTTGGTTTGTTTTCGCTTTCTACTGTGATGCGTAAATAAGGTAAGGACTGTTTTAACTGGAGCACGTGATGGGGATTCGCGGGGATATTGCCACAGTTGCTGGAAACTTTTCCTCCAGACTGACCAGTCACCGTGAATGGATCTGTTTTTAATTTAGAATCAATTTGTAAAGTTTCGGCTGTTACTGGCTGGCTCAGAAGAAATGGGGAACCTACAGCCAACATGACTGAAAATATCACCAATAATATCTTAGTTTTCACAATAATTATGTTAGATAAGGTAATAAGGACACAACTAATTAATATATTCCGAGTTTTTAGACGATATTCCAGATTTTTTTGTTTCTAATTTGACTGTATCAATTTTTGCAATATAATTTCTTCACCACTTAATTTAACAGGTCTGAATCTAAACAAAGAAATATCTATCTCCTAACTAAGGACAACGAATTACCGACTTTTTGCCTGTAATTACATAAGTGTCTTGACTGAGGTAAAAATACTAATGAGTAATGAATCAGAACGAGAGTTACAACAGCGTCTACGGAAATTAGAGGCAGAAATAAATTCTAAATCTGTACCAGAGTACCAAGTACGGAAAATTCCTAATACTGATAAATCGGGATTTACCAGTGCCAATGTTCATATAGAGCGAATTGTCCAATGGTTTAAAGGGCTATCAAAAATTGGACAAGTAGCAGTTTGTGGCGTAGGTTTTGTTGTTACCCTAACTGTAATACAAGCTGTATTCAGACTTTTGAGTGCCGTTATGAGCTTGGCAGTTTTGGCAATGCTACTATACCTAGGATACAAATTTGTTGTATCCAATAGCTCAAAAGATAAGCAATAGTAGCAACCTCTTGCAAAAATAAATTTTGACCAGAGGAGGAAAGGGTTATAGGTTCAAGGGCAAAGGATTTCCTTTAACCTTTTCCCTCAGTTCTACAGAAGTCTTATATTTAAACGCTGTGGGTGTGGCATACAGCCGTTTTCATTTGGGTGAGGTACAATTCATCTCATTTTGAGGCAGCTCAAGCTGGAAGCAGAAGGTAGAAGAAGATGTACCTCATTTACCTGCAATCTGCTGTATAAAGGAAACAATTTAAAGGGAATGATTTCATGGCAACCCCAATGGTGAGGAGAAGTAATAATCAATCCAGTCAGTCCAGTACAACGGGAAAATCGAATCTACTGCCCTTGAAAACTAGACGTTTTGCGGCTTGGGCAGTGGAATTTACTTTATTAGTTATCAGTGGGTTGGTTCCCTTTGGTATTGGGGTATATGCCAATTCCAAAAGCGATCTCAATCGAGTTCCACTCCACCCAGTATTGGTAGTTACAGAAAGAGCGATCGCTTATCCCCTAGCTTTACCTGTGAGTTATGGTACCCGTAATGTAGCTTGGGTAACAAATTTTTTCTGGTCATTAGCAGTGTTAGCCCCCCTGGGTGCTTCCGGATGGCAATTGTACTTACTGGCGAAAACTGGTAGTACCATGCCCAAAAAGTGGTTTGGGGTGCGAGTTGTCAACGAACAAGGTATGTCACCGGGAATACTAGCGGTTGGGAAACGGGAACTAATCGGTCGTTGGACTTTGCCCATATCCGTGACCTATATTCTGTGGCGTAATAGTTTTGCCTTCCCTAATTTGGGCGTATTCACGATCTTTGCTGCTCTAATTTGGTTAGCAGATGCCACTGGTTTTCCCAAAAGCGATTCTAAGCGTGCTTGGCATGATCGCCTAGCAGGAACTTACACCATTGATGATACCCTTCCTTTTACACCAGAACAACTCCGTAACCCAGTTCAGTGGACAGATTCAGATGAAGAAGCAGCGATCGCTTCCATTGTTATTACCCCAGAATCCCAGCCAAAATCCAGTAAAAAGCCCTCTATTTGGCAAAAACTCCAGGAAAATCCCAGCCTCTCCTTAATTGGTATGGCGATCGCCAGTATTATTCTGGTCTTAGGCACACTCATAAGTACTCAAATTTACATTGAAATTCAGCAGAACCGCAGAGAAGCCAAACAGCGTGCTAGCCAACAATTTACATCCCTATTCCAACAATGGAGTCCCAAATCTAAGGCTAGTGATGCACAAAAGCGCAAAGCGATCGCGGTTATGGGAACTCTTGATCAACCCAAGGCGAAACAGTTTCTGGTAAATTTACTAATAGAAGAAGCAAATAACCCCAAATTAATTAATGCTATCGAGCAAGCTTTAGTCAATTTAGGACCAAAGGTGATCCCTAATTTAAAGCGAGCCAATCAAGTTCTTTCTAGACAATTAGGACAAGGGAAGAACATTTCTGCCCAAGAGCAAAAATTAAAACAACAGAGTTTACGGCTCAATATCCAGGTAATCAACAAAATTTTAGAAGTACACAGTGGTAATACTGATGGTATTGACCTAAACAGAGTTCAATTAGTTACTAAAAATCCAAAAGCACCAGCCTTAACTTTGCAACTGAACAAGGTTGATGTTTGGGGAATTAATTTTAAATACGCCAATCTCAGCCAAGCCAGTTTTAAAGGTAGTCGCTTTCGGGGAGCAGGTAAAGACGGTCGTTGGGATACCTATGATGATTGGATTACTGACTTGAGTGGTGCTCAAATGCAACGGGCTGATTTGACAAGAGCTAATCTCAGTCGTGTATTGATGGTGCGAACCAATCTCAGCCGAGCCACCCTCAACCAAGCACATTTATTCAATGCTCGCATGGTAGATGCCAATCTCAGTAGTTCTCAATTGGTGGGAGCAGATTTACGAGGTGCTGTGTTAGAAAACGCCAGCCTTACAGGGGCAGATTTAAGCGATGCCAAATTAAATGAAGCCGATTTATATGGAGCCAGACTGGGAAGAGCGATCGCTATTAGTGCTCAATTATCCCACGCCAACTTGACCAACACTGATTGGCAAGCAGCAGATTTATCTGGAGCTGATTTGCTTCGTGCTAATTTACGTAATGCTAACCTCAGTGCCACTCGTCTCAAAGGGGCTGTTTTAAAAAATGCCAATCTGGAAAACGCCAAGTTCCGGAATGCAGACCTCAGTCTCGCAGACTTACGAG
Source organism: Calothrix sp. MO_167.B12 (assembly GCA_030066045.1). GTDB lineage: Bacteria > Cyanobacteriota > Cyanobacteriia > Cyanobacteriales > Nostocaceae > Calothrix_A. Next base: position 8,050 of record JASJCJ010000253.1, on the reverse strand, counting down.
GGGCAAATCTGGCAGGAGCTGATTTTCAAGGAACCATTCTTACTTCTGGCAAACAAAATCCAGCAGATCGATTTGTCCAAACTCCAAATGTAGGGTCAGAGTCGGCAGTAGTACAGGGAGTTGATTTTACTGAAGTCAAAAATTTAAATCCCAGACAATTAGCTTACATTTGTACTCAAGGTGCTCTCCATCCCAGTTGTCCCTAGAGTTCTAAGGGATTTATAGTGCTACGCGCTAGGGAACAGGGAACTCTTAACAGCAAGTATCAAAGGGTTTGCTGGATTTAGAAATGTCCGCGCCCTAAATGCGTAGTGCTATATCTGTCCAGATCCCCGACTTCTGAATAAATATCCGCACATCATAGAAATTCATAGGATAGAAGTCGGGGATCTCATGTTTGCTATTCTCTTACTATTCCCCCACGGTAAAATCCCACAACCAAGGATCTGAAAATGTTTTGCTGCTAACTCCTCAAGGGCGCACGCAATGCGCCCCTACTGTGGCTCCCACACCTAAGCTGTCAACCATCAACTAACAACCATTTTCTAGCTAGACAATGGGAAATGGAAACAAGATGAGTTATGACTATATAGAAATCTCCAACCAAATGGAAAGTAGTTTGAGGAGTGCAATCAACATGAAATATTTGCCAACTTTAGTTTCGGGGTTAGCAACTGCTGCATCTTTAAGTCTAACTATCAATATTCAACCAGCATCAGCACAAGTTGCATATGGAAGCTATGTGGGTATTGGCCCTACCGTTGGGATTACAGAAGATTCCCAGGTAGGAGGAGTAATTGCAGCCCGCTATAAACTGCTAAAAACTCCTGTTTCTTTCCGCGCTCAAGCCCTAATTGGTAAAAATACCGCCGTTGTTCCCACGGTTTCTTATGATGTACCACTCAATTGGCAAACTGATGCTTATTTAGGTGCTGGAGTAGTATTAGCTGGCGGTAATACAGCTTCTCCAGTGGGTAATAAAGTTAGTTTTGCCTTACAACCAGGTGTTGATTACGTGGTTCCTAATAGTAATACTGTAATTTTTGGTAACGCCATTATTGCTTTTGATGCTTACCGCAATAGTAGTAGTACAGCTGTCTCTATCCAAGGTGGAGTCGGTTTAAGATTTTAATTTTGAGGAAAAGATTAGAGGCGTTGTAACTATAACGCCTCAGTATTTATGGGAAGTATTTTAACGTGAGTTCGACGGAACTCAGGTAAATTTTAACTCCGAACTCCGAACTCCGAACTCCGAACTCAGGTTATTTTAAGCGGTTATTTGACTCTCAAAATTGTCTAACTGCCGTGCTCGGGCAATTTGTGCCGTACCGTAGATTTTGGGCAACCTTCCTGTCTCTGCAAGAACATTACGCACATCTTGGTTGGAAAAATTAGCCATGTCTAGATTAGCCAATAGTGCCTTTGCCGCCGCAATTCCCACTCCTTGTCCCACGCCACAATTAAATTCCACAATTCTACCAGCAGAAGCAGCATAACCTTCAAATCCCGAAGCTGGACTAACAACTGCCAAGTTAGGTGTATTTTTAATTAAAGCGTGCTGAATACCAATATTAAATAGAGGTGGGGCGATAAACACTAAATTTCCCAGACCTTTATTTGCAGCTCTGTTATCTAAACCTTCAATACCACCACGAATATCAAAGTGATAACCAAAGGTTCCCAATGCTTCATGATTTGGTACACCGCCAGCTAACATTTTTGACCCAGTTAAAGGATCTACTGCCCCGGTAATATTACCTGCATGACGAATGTATAATTCAGTGGCGGATTTAACATGGGTTGCACCAATCATTTTAAACCACTTAATCACTTGTTCCATTTCCTGGAGCATTGCTGCGGTGGGTTGGGCTTTTGCCTTAGCTAATAATTCTGCTTGATCAGCATTTACACCATACAAAAAAGCATTCCAAGATAACCGTCCTCCGTTCAGGATGGCTATATTTCCATTGTCAAGAATAGCACCACTTTTCTTTAAAGATAGGGGAGTGCCTCGGAAGGAATGGTAGGCAATAGAAAGAGCCTTGGAACGCACATCAATATAATCTTGACCCGCGTACATGGTTTTGAGATTGCCTTGTTTATCCTTGAGGTCATTTCTCAATTTTTGGGCGGTTGCAGGATCAGAACCTGCGGCAATATTGATCCAGCGTTGAGCATCTGTGTCTGCTGGATTTGTAAGGCGTTTGAGATATTGAAGCTCTACCTGCTTGAGTTGTTCTACTCCCAAACCTTGGGTTTCAAACACCAAAGTTACCGCCAGTTCTGAGTCTGGTAAACCAAAAGTTTCAAAGCCCTTGAGTTTTTTGACTCCAGCAGCTTGAGCTAACTCCGCATTCACAGTACAGTCAATAAATTGCTTGGCTAAATAAGTTTCTTTTTTAGTCAGTTGAATACCAGTAATTTTTTCTCCTTGCTTGAGCACGGATTCTATTTCAACATTACTGAGAACATGGGCGTGAATTTCCCTCAACATTTCCCTCAGAGTAGCATCCGCCTTTAGGGGATCGAGGGCGATTTTATCAACTCCCGAACGTTGTAAAAATTCTTGATAAATAGCTGGTGCATCACCAAAAGTATCTAAATTGTAAGATTGGCGAATGGGAAGGGGAACCGCAGAACGATCTAAATACGATAAACCACCCCTAACTAAATGACCGCCAATACCTAATTGAGACTTACCCTTAAACATTAACAAGCTGCGGGGATATTTACCTGTGTGCCGGTGATATTCTCGTGCAGCACATACCAATGTCAGAACCCCAGGAACTTCATCCCCGAAACAAATAATGTCATAGCTGCGAGCCATTATCTTTTCTCCTCGTAGTTTATCCCTCTAAAGAAAAGCAACAACAGCAAATTTGTAAATTCCGCATACATATTGGAGAGTACAGTAATTTCTTGTCAGTTACCCACAATAGAGGAAGAGCCTACCTTATTCTTCGCCAGGGCGCGTTTTCAATCTTGCAAATACCGGATAAACGTTACGAAACTTCACCAATTCTTTACATTGGGTAAATTTCTCAGCTTAAATACGGAAATATAATGTATGTGTGTGAATACATATATAAGTACGCTAGCCCAACGAAGGGATAAATAAACCAACTATTTTCAATAGTGAAAAATAGTCAAACAGCCTGAAATTTAGGTATAGGTGAATTTTAACCTCCGTATAGCGGTACTCGTACTTTTCTTGCAAGAGAGTGGAAGTTAAAATGAAGCTCAAACTATCTGCCCAAATCCTTAGTGTCATCGCAATGACATTAGCCTCAGTGGGTACTATTACCCAGCCCAGCTATGGTCAAACGCCTAAGTTTTTCTGTGGCATGAGTAAGGGCGTACCGGCAACCTTTGTGACTACCTACAGGGGTTATATACCAATAATTAAATGGGTTGATACAAGTTTTGGTAAACGCTGGACTCCCCATGCCCGCTGTGAAGCTATCTCTAGACGGTTCAATTATTTCTATAACAACGGTACCCTCAGATATATTCGAGCCGGGAATCTCAATCGGCAAGCAGTATTATGTGTTGCTAATTACAAGGGAGGCCCTTGCTTGAAAAATGGAGTTTTAGTAACTCTGAAGCGGGGAACCAATCCTTATCGTGTTTTATACCGGCTAACAAATAAAGCTGCTGGTGCCGGTAGTAGAACACTTGAGTTAAAAAATCCCATATCCCATTCCCGTGGTGCTACTTACCTAGATGTAGTCAGACTGATAGGAGAAGATGGGAGAAGGAATAACACATGTGAAGGACCTGTTTGGGAGTGTTAAGCAAATTTCAGGATCTATTAACATGGATTGGCGTTTAGTGATGATGGTTGCCTTTATTGGTGGTTCATCAATTGCCAAGCCAATATCGACGTACCCATCTGTCAAGGTTGCAGTAGAACAAACCTCAACGAAGCTAGGGGCAAAACAAATCCGTTCTCTAGCGCGAGCGATCGCTGTCAAAATATTAGGGAAAGGCGGTAATTTTTTGGGGTCAGGTATTCTCATCAACAGAGAAGGCTCCATCTATACAGTAGTGACTAATGCTCATGTGCTAACACCGGAGGATAGTCCCTATCAAATTCAGACTGCTGACGGTCGCATATTCAAAACCCAGCTGACCAAAAACGTGAAGAAATTACCCAATACATCTTTTAAGGGTGAAGATTTGGCAATTTTACAGTTTTACAGTGACTCTAAGAGCTATAGGGTAGCTTCCTTAGAATCAGGTAAGAAAGTGAATGTGGGAAGTAGGGTATTTGCGGCTGGATTTCCCTTTACACCAGAAGGGGAACGAGATATTGGTTTTGTCCTCAAATCAGGTCGGATTTCTTGGGTGTTAGATAAAGCTTTGGAAGGTGGGTATCGTATTGGCTACACCAATGACATCCAAAAAGGAATGAGTGGGGGACCACTATTGAATCAAGCAGGAAATGTGGTAGCTATTAATGGAATGCATGCCAATCCTCTTTGGGGTGAACCCTATGTTTATCAAGATGGGACGGAGCCAGCAGCAAAATTGCGTAAGCGCATGACTCAATATAGTTGGGGTATTCCCATTGAAACTTTTGTGAAATTAGTCAATAGGTCGGGAATTAATATACCTGTAAGCTCAACAAACACAAAAGTGGAACATGAATATAAATATCAGCAAAAATAATTCGTCATGTCTCTTAGCCCTTGTAAGGTGGCTGCACCAACAGAGGAGCTTTGCTCAAGTAGCTCTTAACACTACTTTTCGGGCAGAAATAATCCACATCCGTGAAGTGAATCTAAAATCTACAAACTAAAGTTATGTGACACTGTTAATATTTGTATTCACAACTTAATTTATTATATTTTTGTCGATAATTTTTATTTCTATATTAATATAGGACTCCTATTTGATTTTTGAACAAAACGAGCGCACACTTTTATTCCTCCTTCTCTGTTAAGAGTTCTCTGTTCCCCATTCCCTATCTCTACGAGTGATTCAGGAATCAAATCGGATTTCTATATTATCTAAATTTTTATAGAGGTTTAAGAATGAAATTGTCCTATAGTCTTAGTGGCGCGCTAATTGGTGCGACCATAGTTATGATGCAGCCACAGGTAGGATTGGCATCATTATCACCAGTTCAAATTAGTGAAACAGCTAAAGAATATACTGTCTTGATTGATGGAGATGGTATTGGCTCTGGAATAATTATTGAACGCCAGGGAAATAACTATTTCGTTCTCACTAATAGACATGTAGTAGACGAAGACGGAAGATACGAAATTCAAACCAAGGATGGTTCGCGACACCCCGTTTACTACAGTAAAGAATTGCCCGGTTTTGACTTAGCAGTGGTGCAATTTAGTAGTAATAAAAATTATAGTATTGCTAAATTGGGTAATTCCAATCAACTTAGGGAAGGAATGAAGGTTTATGTAATAGGTTGGGCAACTATACCGGGAGTTAGCGAACCCAGTTATCAATTTACAACTGGGAATCTTCGTAGTCTTTTAAAAAATCCCGATCAAGGCTACTCCTTGGTTTATAACAACGAAGCAATTCCTGGAATGAGTGGTGGTCCTGTAATTAATGAAAATGGTCTAGTTGTGGGGATTAATGGACGGGCTGATTTACGAGAAGACAATACAAGAACTGTATTACGTCAAGGTATTCCCATCAATATTTATAAAGCATCCAAGAAGGATTTCAGGGTACCTGTTGCCGCAAGACCAAAACCACCTACCACAACCCGAGGTACTAGTATCAAACCTCCTACACCAATCAAGACACCACCAACCTCAACTCCTACACCAATCAAAAAACCGCCAGTTGTTGCCACCGCGCCTAGTAATCCCAGCAAAAAGATGAATCCGGATCGCTTATTGAGCGTTGGGGGAGCAAGGGCTAGAAAAAAAGATTACCAAGGAGCGCTCATCGCTTACAACCGAGTTTTAAGAATCAAGCCCAATCATCCTGATGCTTATTTCCGTAGGGGCGTTCTTTATTACAATCTCAGGAAATATCAAGATGCATACAATGATTTTAACAAAGTAGTTCGCCTCAACCCTAGTAGTGCTGTTGCTTATATGAACCGGGGTTTGACTCAGGATTTAATGCAAAGAAACAAGGAAGCTGTGAGAGATTATAGTAAAGCCATTAGGTTGAAACCTGGTTATGCTGCGGCTTACTTAAATCGGGGAGCAGTTAAAAATGAACTAAAAGATTATCAAGGAGCCTTAACAGATTTAAACAAAGCAATTAGTTTGAGAAAAAACTATGGTCTTGGATATTTAAATCGTGGTGATGCTTACATTGGGTTACGGAATTATCAAAAAGCGATCGCTGATTTGAATTTAGCAATTAGCTTCAAACCAGATAATGCTTTGGCTTATTCACTTAGAGGTCTTGCCTACAGAAGACTTGGACAATACCAGAGAGCAATTTTAGATTACGATCTTGCCATTCGCTTTCAACCTAATTATGCCTCAGCCTACTTTGGTAGAGCCTTTGCCCGTCGTAGAACTAAAGATGATAAAGGTGCCCTGGAAGATTATTCCAAAGTGATTAGTATAAGTCCCAAATTTGCGGAAGCATATTACAATCGAGGCTTAATTTATCGGGATTTTGGTAATAAACAAAAGGCTTTAACTGATTTTAGAAAAGCGGCTACCCTTTATAAGCAGCAAGGTAAAAGCCGATATTATCAAGATGCCGTCAAGAGAATTCAACAATTACAAGGAAGTCCAATAAGGAAGTCCAACAATTATATCTAGAGTATCAGGTGGAAATAAGTAATAAGTAATATCGTTTCCGTTGACATTGGAATAATAAAACCGCAAAGGCGCAAAGAACGCCAAGAGAAGAGAAAGGAAGTAATAATTCCGATGTAAACGGATTTGATATAACAAGTAAAATGTGGGGAACTTCAGGCTAATTCTCGATCAAAAAACTAAAAAAACCCGCCTGTAGGCGGGTGATTTTTGAGTAATTACTTGGTAAAAAATTACAAAGCGTTACCACGAGGTAGTACTTCCTCAGGGAAGATAAAGTTCTGGTGTGGCTGATCTTGAGGTGCCATCCATGCACGGATACCCTCATTCAACAAAATATTTTTGGTATAGAAAGTTTCAAATTCTGGGTCTTCTGCTGCCCGCAATTCCTGGGACACGAAGTCATAGGCACGTAAGTTCAATGCCAAGCCCACAATTCCTACCGCACTCATCCATAACCCGGTTACGGGTACGAATAACATAAAGAAGTGTAACCAACGCTTGTTGGAAAAAGCAATCCCGAAAATCTGAGACCAGAATCGGTTTGCTGTCACCATCGAGTAGGTTTCTTCTGCTTGGGTAGGCTCAAACGCCCGGAAGGTGTTGGAGGCTTCTCCATCTTCAAACAGGGTGTTCTCTACTGTCGCTCCGTGGATGGCACACAATAAAGCTCCTCCCAATACCCCTGCTACTCCCATCATGTGGAAGGGATTTAGAGTCCAGTTGTGGAACCCTTGCAAGAATAGTAAGAAACGGAAGATGGCTGCTACTCCAAAGCTAGGAGCGAAGAACCAGGAAGACTGTCCCAAGGGGTACATCAAAAATACGCTGACGAATACCGCAATGGGGGCTGAGAATGCGATCGCATTGTAGGGTCTGATACCTACTAGACGAGCAATCTCAAACTGTCTGAGCATGAAGCCGATTAAACCAAAAGCTCCGTGCAAAGCGATGAAAGGCCACAGTCCGCCCAATTGACACCAACGGGTGAAGTCTCCTTGAGCTTCTGGTCCCCACAAAAATAGTAGGGAGTGACCCATTGCATTTGCTGGGGTGGATACGGCTACTGTTAAAAAGTTACATCCTTCCAGGTAGGAAGATGCTAATCCGTGGGTGTACCAAGAGGTGACGAATGTGGTTCCGGTTAGCCAACCGCCTAATGCTAAGAACGCGCAGGGGAACAGTAATAATCCTGACCAGCCTACGAATACAAAGCGATCGCGCTTTAACCAGTCGTCTAGAACGTCAAACCACCCTCTGGTACTGGGGGCACGCCCAATTGCGATGGTCAT
>JASJCJ010000252.1 GCA_030066045.1 Calothrix sp. MO_167.B12 | reverse complement strand
ATTAACGGTTTAAAATTCTTGCATCTCTAATTTTTGATAGTAAAAAGAATAGAAAAAAATAGGCACCTAACTATTGCCTATTGCCTATTGCCTATTCCCTACCCCCACCAAAAGACTTTTTCAGCAAGCCCTAATTATATATGCTTTTGCTTCCCTAAACGTGATTGGCGGTACGCGAAGCCATGCCGCAGGCTTATCGCCGTTCGGAGAAAACTTTTTGGTTTACTGAAAGTATTAGAAGATTATCTTCAGAGCCTAAGTAACGTCGAATTTACCATCCGTGCGTACATAAATAATGCTCTCCTCTCCCGCTTTAGATGAAACTTGATGCACTGAATTCCCCTTTGAACTGAAATAACTGCCCGGTTCCAAATCCTTGGCATCGGCATCACTTGATACTTGGTACTGTGGTTGACCTTGAATTACTACAGCGCGGAAAATTGAGCCTTGGCTACGTATCTTTCCACTAAATCCAGCCGGTAGCTTGATAAGAGTTCCGTATAGCTGATTATCCTGGAGTTTTCCCCAAAGAAAAGCGACCTTTGCTCCATTGGATACCGCTGGCATTCCGAGGTTGTCTATCCACATTATGTTCGATATGTCCACATTAATCGGCTTTTCTGGGCTAGAAAAAGCTTTCTCCGCAGGAAGGACTCCAAATTTATCTTCAACTTCTATATATGCAAGATTATTACTACCCTTAGCAGCGGTAATATGTACGCCTCCGGCAGGCTGCGTCCAGAAAGAACCCTGCGGCATCCACATTTCCTCAGCATTAGGATCGTCGTTATGAATGGTACCACTAATTACCACTCCACGGTATGCGATATTGTGAATATGTGGTGGTGACCTAAAGCCATCTACTGGCTTAAGGAGAAAACCTGCTGCTCCAGAACCAGTGCGATTGCCCCAAAGAGTTCCGGCTTTCGGGCTTTTGTCGCCACGAGCGGGATTAAGCTGCTCCCATTTGACTTCGGACATCAGCACAACCTCAAAATTTGACTCGTTTTCTGGTTTCGGAGCAACGCTATCAGGTGTGATTTGTGAACTAGTACAGGCGGCGATTACGAGGCTTACAAGTAGCAGTGCTAGAAACTTTCTCATAATAGTTACCCTTTACTTAAGTTAAGTCAGCGTTGAAAATCGTATTTAAGACTAAGGAGTAGCAAGTAGCGTTTTTAGTAGATGAAAAAGTCAATTATGTTAACCGGCGGAATACGCACTCATGAACATTATTTCATGTTTTAAACTTATTACTTAATTCAACCATTTGTCGGGAGTTTAACACATAACGAAATTACCCAGTACTTAAAATTTTGTAAAGCTCAGAATCAGCTTGTCGCCTTACATGAACCTATCCCACTAATCAGTTTTCAATCAAAAATCTGGAAAAATTTAACGACTTAAAACGAAAAAATAAGGTTTTCAAGCTGATTTTGATTCAGTGGGTAAGCATTTTTGGAATAGTGGGATAGCCTCATAACTTGATGCGTTAGCAGGAAGGCTGCCGCCAATATGATATTCATAACTTGATGCTGATTCAATCATGATTGCAGAGCATTAATCTTTTCACATATCTTGCACCTTCTCAATAAGGGTAAGGTGGGCAATAGGTGGGTTACGGATAAATAAGGGTTTCAGGCTCTAATTTTCTCAAGAATTTTGTGGTGCAAGATGTGAATTTTCGTTGAGTATAATATTGCTGCTGTAAATTAGTTAAATTGACAACAAACACCTGATTTTTCCCTATATTCAATCTTATCTCCCTGATTTTGAATTGTATAAAACACCTGATTTATTCCTATTGGTTTCAAAAGTTATGTGAGTCATTATTTGGATACAAAGCAAATAAAATTGCTGAGAAACATCACATTAATGCTCAAATCAAGAGGTAATCAATATGCAATTCAAATCATTTGTATCTACAGCTTTACTACTAGGTGTTGTTGCTTTATCCCCAGCAGCCAATACTAATCAAGCTACAGCAGCACCTACTAAAAAGCCTTATTGCACAGCAGCTTCCAAACAAGGTGCATATTGGTGGACATGGACTAAATCTCCTATAGAAAAAGCTTGTTATACAGCCTTTTTTAAGATTTTAGAAATGGGTCAAAGTGTAGATAAAGCAACCAAGGGTTACTATGCAGCCAATGGTTTAAATAAGGGAAAACTATCTTGTAAACAAGGAACTAAGCAAGTTGTTGGCTCTGGCAAATTGGTGTTTGAAAATGGTATCAATACGGCAAAAAGATTAAATTGGAATGGTTGCACCTTCAGAATCATTAATGAAACTTAGATAGATAAGCTAGGCATAATTCAACATTAGATCTCATCTTTTGTTATCCGTCATGCAATATGCAATGCTTGTGCGATCGCAACAATTATAATTCCCTATTTTCCTAGGTGCGTAGCAAAGCCATGTCGTTATACCATTTCAATTTATTGGTGATACAAATCATGGACTTGGGCACAAGCATTACGCCCCTACATATGTATCAATATTTTTGTGAATTGGTATTAGGCTTATCGCTTTCTCTAGACAAGCATATTATTGATGCCAGTCAATCAAATCATGTTTATGCAAACTAGTTTATTGTATCAATAGGGAATTTATTACTTATTTCTGTATGTATATGTTCCAAAATCTGGTAGGACAAATTAAAAATGAAATCTAATAAACATAACCAGCCTTGGTATATATCTTTTACATCCGTAACATTAGGATTGACATTACCAATTTTAGGTCTAAGCCATATCAATGGTAATTCAGTCCTAGCAGCTTCTCAAGCCTCACCGCAAATTTCATCTAAATCCTCTGTAATCAATGTCAATCAATTACAGAAAAATAATAGAAACCTAATTGCTCTTGCAGAGCAATCAAGTACAAAACCAACTCAATTTTGGTGGTTACATGGTGCTTCTGTCTCTCAAATTAAAAGTAAAGTTAATGATGGTTATCGGATCATCGATTTAGAAATAGAGAGTTCATCACCCTTAAAATTTAGTGCAGCAATGGTGAAAAATCAGGGTGAATATGCAAAGAAATGGTGGTGGTACTATGGTTTAAATTCTGAACAAGTTAAACAAAAATTAACTGCTAACAAGGCAAGGATAATTGATTTAGAAATTTATCGCGTTAACGGTGAAAAGAAATATGCCGTCGCCCTAGTTTCTAATACAGGTAATAATGCAAAAGGTTGGTGGTATTACAGCGATACCTCTATTGATAACATCATAGAGAAAACAAAAGCCAATAAAGCACGTATTGTTGACCTTAATACCTACATGGTTGGGGGTAAACGCCTGTATAGTGCAGTGATGATTAAAAATACAGGCAATGACCAAAAAGCATGGTGGTATTACTATAATGTTTCACCAAGCTTTATTACCTCTAAATTGAAGGAAAATAAAGCTCGTCTGGTTGATATTGAACCACATGGTACAAATAAGTTTACCGTAGTCATGGAAAAATCCCAGGGACAAAGCTGGTGGTGGTATTACGGTAAAACAGAAGACCAAGTAAATCAACTTTGGCAAAAAAATCAAGCCAGAATCTTTGACATTGAACCTTACACTGTCAATGGTAAAAAGCGTTTCGCTGTGTTGATGTTGAATAATGCCAATCAACTAACATCACGCATTCGTAGACTTTTAGCTAATAATCAATCTGGTGGAGCTTATGGTCTTTATCTCAAGCAAGTTAACGGCAAAATTCTGGCTTCACTACAACGCGATCGCATTTTTGAACCAGCTAGTACTATTAAAGCACTACATCACGTCCACGCAATGATGCAAGTACGGGATGGCAAGGTCAATTTGAATACCCAAATACCGTGGTATAAAAAATCAACTAACGATGAAAAGCCTGGTAATGGTTGTCCTCTAGACCAAGTAGCTGCAAAAGATACATTAGCAGTTGGTTTGAAAGCAATGATGGAACAATCTGATAACCGATGGACCCAGGCTATGCGGGTTTACTTTGGTGAAAATAAACTTAACGCCACTGCTAAAAGTTTAGGAATGAGTAAGACACTCCTACAACATAAAATTGGTTGTGCTAGTGGTACAGATGGAGCAATTTCTGAACCTAACCGTTTAACTTTAACAGATATTGGTAAGCTTTATGAAGCTGTAGCCAATGGTTTGTTAAAAACTGAAGCACGAAAGGAAAAATTCTATGAATTAATGACTGATAATTTAAGAGAGATCGACGATGTCATTAATGAGGAAGCACAAAAGCTCAACCTCAATAACACGGCTATTCAATCCTTTAAGAAACAAGTGAGAACCGCAGCTAAAGCTGGTAGTTATACGTTGAATAGTAAAAAGTATAAGACCATTGGTGGTTGGGTCAGATTACCTTTTAAACAAGGTAGTACCATCAAAACCCAAGAATATGTTTTTGGCTTGTTTATTGATAAAGCTAATACAATCAAGGATGGATTTGGGATTTGGCCGGCTCGTGCTGAACTTCTCCGAGACGAAATTCGTAAATCACTAATGACATTTAAATAGGGTCTGCTGAATAACTGTAAAATTCTTATATTGTAGGGGTTTCATGATTTTATTGACTGCGTTATGTTGTGTGTAATTTAAAGTAGCGAATGTAAAATGTTGTGACAAATCACAGCTTGCATTCGCTACATCATAAAAATTATAATTGTTGACAAAAAATCAGTAAAATATAAACTTATGTTTATAACTACAGTCTGACAACAATGAGTATAATTAAATCTATTTTACAACTTCATTTAAACAAAAATTACAAATTCCAGATTGCTTATGTTATTTCTGGGACTGTGTTATTTTTTCTGACTCAATTTCTCTTACCTGTTGCTGCACAAATCAACAGTGTAAATGAGATTCATAGAATACAATCAAAAGTCTCTAATAAAAAATGTCAATTTCCACATCACTTTGCTTCCATTAAATCCCTAGATATTAGCCCAGATGGGAAAACATTTATTAGTGCGAGTTCTGATAATACAATCAAATTGTGGGATGTTTCTACAGGCAAGTTACTCCGCACATTTAAAGGTACGGGATATAGGGGTTTGATGAGTCCTGATGGTAAAATCCTGATCAGTGCTAGTTATGATAATGCAATCAAATTGTGGGATATCGGTACCGGAAAATTGCTTCGTACATTAGCAGGACATTCCGACTCGATTACTTCCCTGAGCATGAGTCAAGATAGCAATATACTGGTTAGCGGTAGTTGGGATAAAACTATCAAAATATGGGATATTTCTACTGGAAATTTACTCCGCACACTCAGGGGACATTTAGAATGGGTTAATTCTGTCGCTATTAGTAAAGATGGTAAAAATGTGATTAGTGGTAGTAGCGATAAAACTATCAAACTATGGGATATTCCCACAGGAAAGTTAGTTACTACATTAAAAGGACATTCTAATATGGTTTCTGCGGTAGCTATTAGTCCAGATGGTAAAACCATTTTTAGTGGTAGTGGTGACAGCACCATAAAAGTGTGGGATATCGGTACTGGAAAGTTACTTCGTACCCTCAAAGGAAATTTCCATATGGTAGAATCCTTAGCTGTTAGTTCAGATGGAGAGACTTTAGTTAGCGGTGGTTGGGACAGTACTATTAAACTATGGAATATAAAAACAGGAAAGTTACTCCGCACATTTGGTAAACCGATAAAACAATCGGAATTATCAGAGTCATTACCAAAAAATCTTCCAAGTGGGACTGTTTTATCGATTGCTTCTCCTTCTACCGCAGCTATTAGCCCAAATGGTAATATCATAGTTAGTGCTAGTAAAAGTAATATTCAAATATGGAATGTAAAAACTGGGGAAATAATTCGTAGTATCGAGGGACATTCTGATTGGTTTCAATCTGTTTTATTCAGCCAAGATAATAAAAATTTGGTAAGTTTAAATTCCAGCGATACTATAAATATATGGGATAAGAGAACTGGAAATACAATTAGATCGCTCAAGGATAAATGGGTACGTTCAGTCGCTATTAGTCCGGATGTCAAGACTATAGTTACTGGTGGTTGGGGTGATAAAACAATTAAATTATGGGATTTTCAGACTGGAAAGTTAATCCGTAAATTTGAGGATGGTGGAGTTAATTCTGTCGCGGTTAGCCCAGACGGTAATATCCTTATTAGTGCTAGCAATGAGACAATTAAATTACGAGATATTCGTACTGGTAAATTGCTTCATAAACTTAACCATTCATTCCCTGTTTCATTTATTGATATTAGCAAAGATGGCAATCATTTAGTCAGTCGTACTATTGGCGACGAAATTATCCTATGGAATATGGGGACTGGAAAATTAATCCGTACCTTAAAAAAGGAAACGGTATACGACACAAATGCAATTCTAGTTACTTCCATTGCTATCAGCCCAGATAGTAGTACTGTTGTTAGTGGTTATTTAAACGGAGAAATAATCCTACAGGATACTAGCACTGGAAAGAATATTCGCACGTTCAAGAGTCATCCCTATGGAGTTTATACTCTCGCTATTAGCCCAGATGGTAATACTCTGGTCAGTGGTAGTTATTATGACAATAAGATTAAACTTTGGGATATTAGCACTGGAAAATTAATTCGTACTTTAGAAGGTCATCTCTATAACGTTTCTTCCCTAGCCATCAGCTCCGATGGCAAAACATTGGCTAGTGGTAGTCATGATAATACTATGAAATTGTGGGATATGAATACTGGAACATTGCTTCAGACATTCTGCAACTCTGCACAACAAAATAAGTAATAAATAATATAGCATTTCCCACTCTGGTGAAGTACACATCAAAACCCTCTCCTTAATAAGGAGAGGAGAGATAAAGCCAGAACTTACGCAATTGTCACAATCGGTGATTGGTGCGTGAGGTTATACCAATTTGAAAAAACAATGCGACACATGATTGATTGGTAGGGGCGGGGTAACCCCGCCCCTACGAGTGGATATGTTGCAAAAATTTTTGATTCGGTATTACAAGTCTAATTCCTACGTTCAAATATGCCAGTTGCGTAATACCAATTCTGTATGAAGATGCGCCAAATTCAAGAATTTATTAACCGCAAAGGCGCAAAGTACACAAAGAAAGAAGGAGATAGGAGAATCATAAATTTAGCGCAGCCTCACAAAGAAATGGTATAAGTCCTAAAAGCATAGCTTTATCGGGGTGAGGTTAATCCGTACCTCACTAGGCTCAGAAATCTTATAAATAATAAGTATTTTGGTTTTCCCATATATTTTTTTGCGTTCATCTGCCCAAAAATCAGCTATAGAGCATTTATAACTAGAGATTTATTAATTACATATTTGTTGTAATTCCTTTTCCTCTGGACGAATCGCCAAATAATCTTCCAACCAGTCGCAACCCAATTTCATTAAATCATCTAAATCTAAATCTAATTGCCATAGCTTGATAGTACCATCTCGACTTGCAGAAGCAAGGGTTTTCCCATCCGGACTAAAACTAATCTGATTGACCTGATTTAAATGACCTTCTAATGTTTGGATTAATTGACCATCTTCCACGCCCCACAGTTTGATTGTGTTGTCAGAACTAGCAGAAGCTAAAATTTTCCCATCAGGACTAAAACGAATACTTCTGACACCATTACGATGGTTGGTAAAGGTGTACAACTCTTTCTTATCTTTTACACGCCAGAGTTTAATAATTCGTTGTTGATCACCAGCAGCAATTAATTTCCCATCAGGGCTAAAAGCTACATTTAATAAGTAACCCATACCTATTGTATCAAAAACCTGAGATATCTTTCCGCTATCTACATTCCATAATATGATTCTACTATCTGTACTGGCAGAAGCTAAAGTTTTACTATCTGGACTAAAACGAACAGCTTGAACAAAACTAATATGACCTTTGAGAGTTATTAAGAACTCTCCATCTTCGACACGCCATATTTTCACCGTGCGGTCACGACTACCAGAAGCTAGTAATTTACCATCCGGGTTAAAACTAACAGTATTAATCGGTCTTGTGTGACCTAGACGGCTATATATTTCCGCTCTATTTTCCAAATTCCACAGTTTAACTGTTTTATCAGAACTTGCAGAAGCCAGTAATTTACCATCTGGACTAAAACTAACATCCCAAATTATTTTTGTGTGGCCTTTGAGAGTTGTTTGTAATTTATGGTTTTTAGCATCCCATAATTTAATGCTATTGTCGGTATCAGCAGAAGCGATAATTTGACCATTAGGACTGAAACTTACTGCTGTAATTTCGCCAGCATTATCTACTAAAGTTCGCGGTTCCATATCCTCAAGAGACCATATTCTCAGAGTGCGATCGCCAACAGAAAACAGTTTTTTCCCATCAGGACTAAAAGTAACACTACGAATAATACCACCATGACCATTGAAAGTTTGTGGTTGAGTTTCTGGATTATTCAGATTCCACAGTTTCAAAGTACTATCACTTCCAGAAGAAACTAGTTGTTTACCATTAGGGCTAAAGTTCACACTCCAAACTGCACTGCGATGTCCTAGGAAGTTTTCTACTTGCTTACCATCTTCAAGATTCCATAATTTCACTGTTCTATCTTCACTAGCAGAAGCAAGAGTTTTCCCATCTGGGCTAAAATCAACACTTCTAACAGCACTTTCATGACCTTTGAGAATTTTGGGGGTTTTGAGTAATTTACCATTCTCAACTTGCCAAAGTTTTACTGTCTTATCTCTACTAGTAGAAGCAAGAGTTTTCCCATCTGGACTAAATTTTACGTAAGTAACCCAACGAATTGGTTGCCGATGAGCTGGAATAGTTTGTAATAACTTACCATTTCCAGCATTCCACAATTTCACCCAGCCTCTAGAATCGGAGGAAGCAAGTAGTTTACCATCAGGACTATAACTAATACTTCTGACCCATGTATTATTATGGGCAAGGATCGTTTTTGTTAATTTACCATCTTCCACATTCCATAGTCTAATCGTACCGTCGCTGCTACTAGAAGCCAAAGTTTTTCCATCTGGACTGAACCTAATATTCCAGATAAAATCACTATGCCCTTTAAGAATTTTAAGTAAATTTCCTTTTACATCCCATATTTTTACTGTATTGTTACTAGCACCAGTCGCAATCAATTGACCATTAGGACTAACACTAACATCTCTCAATTGGGCATTAATAACTTCTAAACGATTGCGTTCTCTGACAATAGATATTGCTTGTCTTAAGGTTTTTATAACCTGTTTTTGTGTTTCTGATTCCACTGCAATATGCTTTGCCAAATTTGGCATTTGCTTTGCTAATTTTAACGTTTCTATCAGTCCATCCAGTGGTTGTTTCTCAAGTTTGTTTTCTATCGCTGCACTTCTAAAAGAAAGATTCGCTTCTTTTCTTTCTCTTCTAGCTCTGATCAACTGTATGCCTGTAAATAATGCTGCAACAAAAGATATAGCTAAAAATATGCTACCTAAAGCTATAATCTTCCTAGCTTTTCTCTGTGCTTGAGTTAAAGTATCATTTGCCTGAGTTAGTATTTGACTCTCTTCTTCTTTGATTTCTAAACTAAGTTGAGTTTCCCGCTTTTCTAAATCTTGACTAGCAGCTAAAAAACGATAATCTAAAGGACTTAAGTTTTGATTATTTGCCCATTCCAGAGCATCTTGTAATGCTTGACCCCGTAACAACCGAGATTCATCTGCATAATTAGAACTAACCCAAATATTGAAATTTTGATAGTAGGGACGTAATGTTGCTAACTGTTTTTCAACCCATATTTTATTGAAAACTTGTTCATAAATCCGGTTATATACCCTTAATTTACCTTGTTCCTGAACAACTAAACCAGATAATCGTAAATCTGTTTGTTCCAGACTCCCATCCGCACATACTTCTCCATTTTGCAAAATCTCCTGATAAATTACTAATAATCTTCCTGCCTTTTGCTCATTCCGGAGGATTCTATCTCTAATTGTCTTTAAATGTTCTGGTTCATCCTGACTTTCCCAATTATGAATAATATTTTTCTGGACTATCTCTGATATCAAATCAATAGAAATAATACAATTATTCCTGTCATATTTACTGACAATTCGACATAATTTCTGTGTCAAAAATGGTTGTCCTCTAGTCCAATTTAATATCTCTTGAATAACTGCTTGAGTATTATCTACTTTCCCTTCTAATCCCTTGGCTAAGGGTTGTACTTCATCAAGCTCAAATCCATGTAGTTCTATAGCTTTACCAATATTAAAAGGTGTTTGAGTTTTATCGGCAATCAAATCGCTAGGGGTTGCTACTCCTAATAGTGCAAAAGTCAAACGTTGATATGCTGGGTTATCAACCCGTTTGTTATAGAAAAATCTAATTAAGGCAAAAAAATCATCCAGAGAAAAATCTTGGCTGAGTACTCTATCTATTTCATCCACAAAAATAATAATGCGTTGTTGAACCTCTACTAACAAAACTTCATCGATAAATAGATTCAACCGCTGTACGGGTGACATTAAATCCCGTTGTTCTCGCCACCATTTACGCCAATTAAATTTTTGACTTAACTGACAACTACTGACCAAAGACTGAACAATACCTGCATACCATTTCTCTGCTGTTACTTCTTCCTTACCAATCCCTGTTAAATCGATAAAAGCACAGATAAATCCTTCTGCTTGCAGTTTTTGCATCGTTCGTACCCGCAAGCTGGATTTACCCATTTGTCGGGAGTTTAACACATAACAAAATTCCCCAGCACTTAAACTTTTGTAAAGTTCAGAATCAGCTTGTCGCCTTACATAACTTGATGCGTTAGCAGGAAGGCTGCCGCCAATATGATATTCATAACTTGATGCTGATTCAATCATGATTGCATAGCCTTAGCCCTTTCTTCGAGTATAGTACTGCTGATATAAATTGCTTTATTTAAAAATAAATACCTGATATTTCCCTATTTTTATGT
The DNA here is from genome assembly GCA_030066045.1 of Calothrix sp. MO_167.B12. GTDB lineage: Bacteria > Cyanobacteriota > Cyanobacteriia > Cyanobacteriales > Nostocaceae > Calothrix_A. The sequence continues at coordinate 1,472 of JASJCJ010000252.1, read as the reverse complement.
CTGGGAATACCTGATTTACTCCTATGGAGTTTCTCCTCGTCAAACCAGAAAATGATAAATATCATCTGAGCCTTATTAGTTAAACACAAGCAGATAATTTTATTGTTTTCCTATACGTAATTACTTTGATTGCCCATAAATATTGATTCTCAAAATTAGAAAAAAGGGAATACCAAATTATTTGACGAAGGAGAAAAAAATGAACTTACAAAAATTAGTTGCAGCACCTATTGCTATTAGTTTGACCCTGGGTAGTTTCCCTTTAATAAACTCACCAGCCCATGCAAAAACCGTCGATGTTCCTGTTCCCAAGGCAGCTGTAGCCACAGCTTTTAATGCAGCATTCAGTTCAACTAAGGTTCATCTTGACAATTATGGGAAAAAACATGGCTCTAGTTGGCATCAAGACTCCAGTTATATTCTATTACCTAATGGAGCAGAAAGAAAATTCTCGATTCCTGAACAAAAATTTTCTATTACCAAATTTCGGCAGTGGAAACACTACATCAATGACATGGATACGTCATCTATCCAAGCTACTATTAAAGATAACCGTATTCAAGCAACTGCATATTTTGAAAGTCAAGGAGAAGAAATTAAAGGTAAATGTGTCAAAAAAAGATTCAAAAAATGGAAGGAGTGTGGGTTAAAGAAACTAGAAAGAGACCTTCACTTGAACAATACCATTCTTTCTATATCAATGAGACCAATTAGTTATTACGGTTCTATTTCATACGCCAAGGATGTAAACGTAAACTTTAAGACGGATATCCGTATTGCTAATAGATTGTGCGGAACCTTTAAGGGTATCTGTGGCTGGATAGAAGGCAAGATCAAAAAAGATTTAACTAATAACATTGAAAATCAATTTACTAAAGCTCTGCAAGATGACAAAGTAAGATGTAAGGTAGCAAATTCTATCAAGAAGTCACTCAGTAGTCGTTTAGGTAAATACAAGAGATGGAAGATTGTGAAAATTTCTAGTAAGGGTAATAAATTTGTTTTAAGGCTGAGTAATGCCAATGTAAAAAAAGAATGCAAGACATGATTGGTTTTTAGAAACCACTATGCGATCGCTACTATATTATTAGCCTTTACAAATGTTTGGGCAAAAAGTCCGGAAATATACCATAAGTCAATGAAATACTAAAGATATATGACCAATGGTGTATTACTACCTAGTGGACTGACACGCCTAAAAATGTAGGTTGGGTTGAGCGGTAGGGAAACCCAACAAAGCTTTACTGGTGTTGGTTTACTCTGCTCCAAGGCGCTGTTGCGTTTACATTCTTCAACCCAAGCTACACTTAATGCATCAAGCGATTCTTTCTATTGACGTACTCCCTGGGATAAATCCGCAGGGATTCTCAAAGGATGTTACGAGGCAGGATAAATCCTTGCCTCTCCACCTTTTTTCCTGCTTCTTAGACTCTTAACTAGACTGTTACCAGTCCCCGTCAGAACGTCTCCAC
>JASJCJ010000034.1 GCA_030066045.1 Calothrix sp. MO_167.B12 | reverse complement strand
GGACTTTCACCTTCATCCAACTGACAGTTCAACCGTTGTTGGTTGGTAGCTTTATTTACGGACTGGTTACCGTGATTCAGCTACAACGAATCGCACTGCTCCCTTTACATACAAAGCGGGCAAGATGCCCGCACTACAATCTCTAATATTTGGGATGTTCCCCAGATCCTTGGTTGTGGAATTTTCCCGTGGGGGCTGACTTAAAAGAGGTTATGGGGTGTAGGGGAAAGAACCCTTTTTCATGCTTGATGATGAACAAAAATTTTCATCGGTACTGCCTTCTCAATTTAATCTATGGCTTCATAATCAGCTTGTAAGGTATTGTCTTCATCAAAATCAAAGGTGAATTGGGGTGGAATACTTTCATCTGGTGTCTTCCCAGTATCTTCCGTTGAGGGATTATCTTCATTTTCACTGACTGCTTCTTCCGCATATTCCATATTTTCATTGGAGTTTTGTACGCGATTGTAAACATTGGCGCCAACCGCAAATAAAGTCTGTTGAAACTCATTCAAATGTTGTTGTAATTCTTCTACGGGAATATTGGGATTAGCAATTGCTGCTTTTAGGTGAGCTATTTTCTCCCCTGCTAAGGCTTTCATATCCTCAGCGATCGCACCAGCATTTTCTTGTAAGGTTTTCTCATAACTATATAGCAGATTATCTACTTGGTTTTTGAGCTCAATGCGCTCGAGGCGTTGTCTATCTTCTTCCGCATAAACTTCTGCTTCTTGGCGCATCCGCTCTACTTCATTGCCACTCAAACTACCTGTGTTGGTAATTTGCACGCTTTGTTCTTTACCTGTACCTTTATCTTCTGCAGATACCTTAATAATACCGTTGACATCAATTTCAAAAGAGACTTCTATTTGGGGAACGCCACGGGGAGCCGGGGGAATCCCTGTGAGGAAGAATTTACCCAAGCTTTTATTATCCCGTGCCATTGCCCGTTCTCCTTGGAGAACGTGAATTTCGACAGAAGATTGTCCATCAACAGCAGTGGAAAATACTTGGGAATTACTGGTGGGAAGGGTGGTGTTACGTTCAATAATCTTAGTAAACACCTCTCCTAAGGTTTCAATGCCCAGAGATAGGGGGGTTACGTCCAATAACAGCACATCGTCAACCTCTCCACCCATGACCCCGGCTTGAATCGCTGCTCCTAAGGCCACAGCTTCATCGGGATTCACCGAGCGATCGGGTGTTTTGCCGTTAAAGAATTTAATTAGGGCATTTTGGACAGCAGGGATGCGGGTAGAACCCCCCACCAAAATAATGCGATCGATATTTTCGGGTTTTAATTCTGCATCTTTAAGAGCTGTCACCATCGGTTCTAGGGTAGCAGCAATTAAATGGCTGGTTAGTTCTTCAAATTTGGCTCGGGAAAGTTCCATTTCCAGATGCTTGGGACCAGTAGCATCGGCAGTGATAAATGGCAAATTAATGGAAGTTGCCACCATGGAAGAAAGTTCAATTTTGGCCTTTTCTGCGGCTTCTCGCAGCCTTTGCAGAGCCATGTTATCCTGACCCAGGTCTATCTGTTCTTGTTCTTGGAAACTCTCAATCATCCAGCGAACAACACAGTTATCAAAATCATCTCCTCCCAGTTGGTTATTACCACAGGTGGCTTTAACCTCAAATACCCCATCTCCTAGTTGCAGCACGGATACATCAAAAGTACCCCCACCAAGGTCAAAAACCAGAATCAGTTGTTCTTCATCTTGTTTATCTAAACCAAATGCCAAAGCTGCGGCTGTAGGTTCATTAATAATCCGTAAAACTTCCAAACCAGCGATAGTGCCAGCATCTTTAGTCGCTTGCCTTTGGGCATCTGTAAAATATGCTGGGACTGTAATCACCGCTTGGGTAACAGCTTCACCTAAGAAATTTTCTGCATCTTGCTTTAACTTTTGCAGGATCATGGCAGAAATTTCTTGGGGTGTGTATTGCCTTTCGCGGATTTTCACATCAACGGTATCATCCCGACCTTTGACACAATTATAGGGAACCCGTTCCCTTTCTTCGGCTGTATCTTCCCAACGTCGTCCAATAAACCGCTTAATACTATAAACTGTATTCTCGGCATTGGTTACAGCTTGCCGTTTGGCTAACTGACCAACCAAGCGTTCCCCACCTTTACCAAATCCCACAATACTGGGAGTAGTTCTGCCTCCTTCAGAGTTGGAAATAACTAATGCTTTACCACCTTCCAAAACTGCGACACAACTGTTGGTAGTTCCCAGGTCGATCCCAATAACTTTTCCCATAATTATCAGTATTTTTACTGAATAGTACTTTTATATGATCTGACGCGGACTACCTTGTAGGCGTTGGTATGGGTAGTGCTGAAACAAACATGAGAGTTTTATTGTCTAGCATTGCTCCATCACAAATTATGACTTGTTGGTGATGTCAAACCTAATTTGAGATTGGACATATGATATACACCAACAAGTCTAGTATACGGATGACAACTGGCCGTAAACTGTGAAGAGCAACTGAATCACTTGGTTAATTTGATACAGTTAATCATTGTCCTCAGCAGGCTGACTTTCCTCCTCTACAGAGGGCGCGTCCTCTGGTGGAGCAGCTACTTTCACCATTGCGTGACGCAGCACGCGATCGCCCAAGTAATATCCGCGTATTAACTCTTCTAACACTGTTCCTTCGGGATGTTCATCCGTAGGTTCCCGCATAACCGCTTCGTGAAGATTGGGATCGAAAGGTTCTCCCTCTGGACGCATAGGTGACACACCTAGGCGTTTCAGGCTATCTACTAGTAGCTTATAAACACCTTGGTAACTCTTATGAATGTTCAGTTCCCCATCATTTTGGGGTTTAATTTGTGCCCTGGCTCGCTCAAAATTATCAACTACTGCCAGTAACTCAGTAATTGTATTGCGCTTGACTTGCACATCTAATTCTTCTTTTTCTTTTTGGGTGCGTTTGCGGTAATTTTCAAAATCAGCCGCTATCCGCATATACTGACTGCTGCGCTCGTCTAATTGAGCTTTCAGGGATTCTATTTGTGCAGTTATTGCTGCCGAAGCAGAGGAGTCAACAGCGTTATCACTCTTAGATGTAACACCATTGTCAACATTCGGCGTAGCTGTATTTTCCCCTATTTCACTTTGGGCTCCACCTGGTTGTGTTGCCTCATCGCCAAATTCATTGGCATTGATTTGAGATGCGGAGTCACTCGTCATTTCTTGGTTTACCTCTGTTGCTTCACCCGGTTCATGGCTCATGTTGTTGAACTGTTAATGATAGGATGCCAAATAATAGGTAATTTATATAAAAACCTGACCATTTGCCATCTTGATTTGCACCGTTAAGTGCTTCCCTTAAGGGTAATCTATGCCTCGACAATGTTGTAAAAGCAAGTTTAAGCTAGTAACACGTTTGCCTTTGACTTAATTACTAGCGATAGAGCTACGAACTGGCGTTCATTCGTAGATATCATAACTTAAACAACGTAGGACTCCCGTCCTGAGTCTGCAACTTGGTTGGTAAATCCCGGAATATCCTAGAATTTACCTAGGCTTTGACCAAGTCTTGATCTGACTGCATAGATTATGTAATCATCCCAGACATTATATATAACGCGATGTGCAACTTTATTTTTATTCCCCTCCTTTTTAAAGAAGCTTAGGAAGGATCTGACACTGATTTACTCAGTTTCCGATCCCTCAACCCCCTTACAAAGGGGGCTAACTTGAAAAAAGTTGCACACGGGGTTATATCGCAATTATTCGTCATCACATAGTAACTGTAGTTCCAGTTCCATTCCCACTGAGGCAAATGTAAATAATTGCCAATATTTTCTTGGAAGTTCTACCACCATTCTCTATTGTGACGGTCGGTCTATGAACCAAGAATCTCCTGCCTTTAACGAACGGAACCCAGTGAAGTGAGTGGAGGCATGGGGAGTGTCAAAAATACTGAACGCCTCAGCTGCAAAACCCATAGAGGGTTTACCGTGTGCTTTCAGGGTAGCTAACCACAATTAGAGTTAGCAATCAATTAATTTTTACCTTCAATTTCATCAGTGTATATGAAAATTCTTGACCAAAGCTTGGGAATACTCTAATTAGAGGTTTCCCTATCTTTGTTGATATATTTATGACCTACTCGTCATCACCTAGGCGTAGTACTGCTCTGACTACAAGGGCAGAATTTTCACCCTTTGGCAATAAGCTAGTTCAATCTGGCTATGTCAAGAGAGATCAAATGCGGCAAGCACTAATCGAAAGCCGCAAGTCTGGTCGTCCCCTTACGGAAGTCCTGGAGTCCCTCACAGGACAACCACTTTCCCCTGAGTTACTGAGACAGTATAAAAAACAACAACTGTTTGAACTTAAAATACTCTACGGCGTTGAGTGTTTAGATCCGGAAGTTAACTCAATTGGCAGCTCTATGGTAGCTGAGTTAATTGAAAACTTGATTCCGGTGGATATTTGTCGTCGCCATCATTTAGTTCCATTGTCCAAAAATGAAGAGCACAACCCACCTTCTGTGTTAGTGGCAATGGTGGCTCCGGATAATTTGGAAGCATCGGATGATTTAAACCGCATTTTGCGTCCCCAAGGATTAGCATTAAAGCGGATGGTTATCACCCAGGAGGATTACCAGCAGCTAATTAACCAATATTTGGATGATTTAGCCAGCCGTCAAAAGCAGATAGAACAAGAGAAGTATACAGATATTAACCAAGATTTAGAAAATCTTGATAACCTCGATCTGGATGACGCGCCAGACGAATCAGAGGATGACTTAGGGGCAGCCATGAAAAGTGCTGAAGATGCCCCAGTTATTAACCTTGTGAATAGAATCCTTGCCAAAGCTTTGCATGAAGGCACATCTGATATTCACATTGAACCCCAGGAAGAAAATTTACGCATTCGCTTTCGTAAGGATGGGGTATTACGTGAGGCTTTTGACCCCCTACCGAAAAAAATTGTCGCTGCTGTCACGGCGCGATTTAAAATCATTTCTAACTTGGATATTGCCGAGCGGCGATTACCCCAAGATGGACGTATCCGTAGGTTATTTGAGGGCAGAAAGGTTGACTTTCGGGTAAATACCTTACCCAGCCGCTATGGAGAAAAGGTTTGTTTGCGGATTTTGGATAACTCCGCTACCCAATTGGGTTTGGATAAGTTAATTACCGACCCAGAAACCTTATCCATTGTCAAGGAAATGGTGGCTCGTCCCTTTGGCTTAATTTTGGTCACAGGACCTACTGGTTCTGGTAAAACCACCTCTTTGTATTCAGCTTTGGCAGAAAGGAACGATCCTGGAATTAACATTAGTACAGTAGAAGACCCCATTGAATATAGTTTGCCGGGGGTTAACCAAGTACAGGTAATTCGCGAAAAAGGACTTGATTTTGGTACGGCTCTGCGGGCTTTTTTGCGACAAGATCCAGACGTGTTGCTAGTGGGTGAAACCCGAGACAAAGAAACAGCCAAAACGGCTATTGAGGCAGCATTAACGGGTCACTTAGTATTAACTACCTTACACACCAACGATGCTCCAGGAGCGATCGCTCGTTTGGGAGAAATGGGTATTGAATCTTTCATGATTTCCAGTTCTCTGCTTGGTGTGTTAGCACAACGTTTGATGCGCCGTGTTTGCACTGAATGTCGTATTCCTTATACTCCTACCACTGAAGAATTGGCTCGTTATGGTTTATCCGCTTCCCAGGATTTGGAATTAACTTTTTACAAAGCCAATACCCTGACAACAGAAGAAATCCAAGCAGCTAACGGTCAAGTTTGTCCTAAATGCGGTGGTGTTGGTTACAAAGGACGTTGTGGGGTATATGAAGTGATGCAAATTACCGAAAATCTGCAAACCTTAATTAACGAAGAAGCACCCACAGAACGGATCAAAGAAGTTGCAGTAGAAGAAGGGATGAAAACCTTGCTGGCGTACAGTTTGGATTTGGTACGCCAAGGAGCCACCACCCTGGAAGAGGTAGAGCGGGTAACTTTCACCGATACGGGTTTGGAAGCAGAATTAAAAGCCAAACGTAAAACTGGTTTAACCTGTCAAACTTGTGGGGCTCAATTGCAACCAGAGTGGCTAGATTGTCCTTACTGTATGACACCGCGTTTTTCATAATTCACCAAGATTTTTGTTGCTGGTTAGTAGTAACAAAAAACCTTACTGCACAACTAAGTCTCTCAAGATATAAATTGCTACTTAACCAATAATCTATTAAACAGGAGATGCAACCATGGAAATGATGATTGAAGATTTAATGGAGCAAATGATTGAAATGGGAGGATCGGATATGCACCTCTCAGCAGGTTTGCCTCCTTATTTTCGCATCAGTGGTAAATTAACTCCCATTGGCGACGAGCCTCTATCTTCGGATCAATGTCAGCGGCTAATTTTCAGTATGCTGAATAACAGCCAGCGTAAAGCCTTAGAGCAAAATTGGGAATTGGATTGTTCTTATGGTGTGAAGGGATTGGCACGTTTCCGGGTCAATGTTTATAAGGATCGTGGTTCCTATGCTGCTTGTTTAAGAGCTTTAAGTTCTAAAATTCCTAACTTTGAAAAATTAGGTTTGCCTGATATAGTCCGGGAAATGTCAGAAAAACCAAGGGGACTGATTTTGGTGACGGGTCCTACGGGCTCTGGGAAGACAACTACCCTAGCAGCAATGATTGACTTAATTAATAGAACCCGTGCCGAGCATATTTTAACAGTAGAAGACCCCATTGAATTTGTTTATGAATCCATTCAAAGTTTAGTACACCAACGACAATTAGGTGAAGATACAAAAAGTTTTGCGAATGCTTTAAAAGCTTCTTTACGGGAAGATCCAGATATTATTCTGGTGGGAGAAATGCGGGATTTAGAAACAATTTCCTTGGCAATTAGTGCGGCGGAAACCGGACACTTGGTATTTGGCACCCTACACACTAGTTCTGCATCACAAACGGTAGACCGGATTATTGACGTTTTCCCATCAGAAAGGCAACAGCAGGTAAGAGTGCAGTTGTCTAACTCTTTAGTAGCTGTATTTAGCCAAACTTTGGTACCGAAAAAGAACCCAAAACCAGGTGAATTTGGTCGGGTAATGGCACAAGAAATTATGGTAGTTACTCCTGCTATTTCTAACTTAGTCCGTGAAGGAAAAACATCCCAAATTTACTCCGCAATTCAAACGGGAGGTAAATTAGGGATGCAAACTTTAGAGAAGGTTTTGGCGGATTTATATAAGAAAGGAGACATTTCTTTTGAAGCAGCTATGTCAAAAACTTCCAAGCCAGATGAAGTTCAACGTCTGATTGGAAATGCACCTCAGCAAGCAGGAGCAGGGAAAGGAAAAGTAGGAATGAAAGCACGTTAAAAGAATGTAGAATTTAGAATTTAGAATTGCGTTTTGCAATGGGGATTTTACCCTGACGCAAAACGCACTGCTTGTAGAAGCAGGGGAATTTAACCCCCAAAGTTGGTTAAAGATGAATTTTGTATTGTGAATTTGTAATGGTTTGATCTATGCCAACCTACGTTGCTCGTATTCGGGACTCACAGGGAAATTCAAAAACAGAAAAAATTACTGCGGATAGCTTATCTGAGGCTCGTACTAATCTCCGAGAGCAGGGTTTTGTGATCCAAGACTTGAAACAATCCCAAGGTTTAGCTGATTTTGATTTCCAAAAATTTCAGACATCATTAGTTAAGGTCACAGTTAAAGATAAAGCCGTATTTTCCCGGCAATTTGCAGCTCTGGTAAATGCTGGTGTGGCAATTGTCAGAAGCCTGGGGGTATTATCTGAACAGTGCGAAAATCCCAAACTTAAACAAGCCCTATTAGATATTAGTAATGACGTTCAAAATGGGGTCAATCTTTCCGATGCAATGCGGAAACATCCTGACTGCTTTGATGGTTTGTATGTCAGTATGATTCAAGCTGGGGAAGTTGGTGGTGTTTTGGATGAGGTATTGAATCGTTTGGCAAAATTATTAGAAGATGTAGCTCGATTACAAAACCAAATCAAATCAGCCCTTTCTTATCCAGTAGTTGTCGGATGTTTGGCAGTTGCCATTTTTTTGGGGATGACAATATTTCTCATCCCCATTTTTGCTAACATCTTTAAAGATTTGGGCACGGAATTACCTGCTCTGACACAGTTTCTCATGGTAGCGAGTGAACTGTTACGAAGTGCTTGGTTATTTGCCTTCATCGGTGGTTTTATTGCATTGAGCTTTGCCTACAAACAGTACTACAAAACAGAGGTAGGTAAGCAAACGATTGATCGCATGTCTTTGAAAATGCCCTTGTTTGGTGACTTGATTCAAAAATCATCAGTTGCTCGCTTTAGCCGTACTTTTGGCTCTTTGACTCGTTCTGGAGTACCTATATTAACTTCCCTAGAAATTGTCCGGGATACTTCCGGTAATTACGTAGTTGCTAATGCCATTGATGCAGCCAAAGAAGAGGTACAACAAGGAGGGATAATTAGTCTGGCATTACAAAAATACGAAGTATTTCCCCCAATGGCAATTCAAATGATTAGTATCGGTGAAGAAACCGGGGAATTGGATGCCATGTTAATGAAAGTTGCCGATTTCTATGAAGATGAAGTGGAACAAGCAGTCAAAGCCCTAACTAGTGTTTTGGAACCAATTATGATTGTAGTCCTCGGGGGTATGGTGGGTACTATTTTGCTTGCTATGTATTTACCGATGTTTAAGGTATTTGAAAAGTTTGGATAATTGATGAGCAAACGCACATCTTGCATATGCTCAATATCAATCAGGTGGGCAAATGCCCACCCAAAAATATTTTTGTAATATATAAAATAAATATGCCTGCACAAAAATCCCAATATGAAGCTAGCTTGGCTGCATATAGCAATCATTTAGAGGCAATTGCACTCTTAAAGCAGCATCGCCCTTATTTTGAAATGATTCCTAGCTTACGCCGTCCCGATGAAAGTGTAATTGCTATCCCATTACCAATAATTCGCCTGCGTTACTCTCCAGATAGGGAAGTGACTCATTTACCTTGTGATGTCGCAATTTTAATGTGCGATCCGGAGTGGAAAATCAAAACAGGGGTAGAGATTTTGCTCTTTATTCACCGTCCCCAGGAAGATTTTTCTGACTGTTTGACACGCTGGCGAAAAACACAAGTCATGTTAGATAAGGATTATGAATGGTTGATGCCCCCTCGCTATCATCATATTTTGAGTGAGGGGACTAGCAGTATATATCCTCTGTTTGTTGTTTTTCCAGAAACACCAGAACGCATTAAACACGGACTGATGGGTGCTGAAATCCCTTTTGTAATTCAAACTCCAACCTTACTCATGGATGAGAATACAATGGAAACTTTTTCCCCAGAAATTCCACCAGCTTCCTAACCCTCTCCTAAGAAACCGTATTTGCTTCTGTCACTCTGGGAAAATAAAAATAAAAGCCAAAAAGGTAATTACCCATGTCTGATGATTCCCATCGCAATTCCGCTATTAACGCTGCTAATAATAGTAATATTCACCATGCCAAATTATCGGATTTACCTTTAGGTGTTTCACGTAGATTATATAAAGGTGGGATTCGACCTGGTGAAGCTTCCAGAAGCAGTATACAAGCGCGAGAAATGCTAGAGAAAATTCCCCCATCTCAACGAGCAGGGATTGATGGCAAATCTGCTGCTAGTAATACCGAAAAGTACTTATCTGATAAGCACGCCAGTCATATCAAGCCTTATAGCCAAGGCGGTTCTAATGAAGCAAAGAATATTCAATGGGAAAGTGCCAAAGATAATATTGCCCGTGGTAATAAACCCATGAGTCGGCATGAACAAATGAAATTAGATGCCAAATGGCATTTTGATAATTTAACAGGTGCTGTAAAAGCGGGTATTCAAGCCACACCTCTAGGAGTAGCCATTGGTGCAGCAACAACAGCACCATTTTCAATGCTTACCAATGCGCTTCGTGTAGTTCGCGGTGAAATTTCTGCACAAGAAGCCGTTACAGAAACATTAAAAGATACTGCGGTTGGCGGTACAGTTGGAGGCGCAACTGCATTTGCAACCACAACAGTAGCAGCTGCTTGTCCACCAATTGCGATCGCATTAAATACAGTCGCACCAGCTTTAGCTGTTGTTGGCGCTACAGGTATGATTTATGAATTTTTTAAAATTCTCGACGATCATAAACAGACAGTTAGAGCTTATTACAAATCTCTTACTCAGCAAGAACTAGATCGTTTACAAGAAATTGAGAACGAACTGATTTATGAACACAGGAAAAATCTAGATTTTTTGTCTGAGAATAAAACAATTAATCAAGAGATTACAAATAGACCTATTCCACCCGGTATCGAAGGAGCAATGAAACGATATCTAGAATCAGTAGCGATCGCTCAATCCCTAGGATTAACATCAGCAGATAGTAAATTCATTCCTGATGTTGATTTGTCTGATCTTCCACCAGAACACTAGGACGCAAACTCCACCATCTTTCATTATGTTTTTCCTTCCTTTTATTTTCGGCACTCTTGGATTAGCTGTCGGAGCAGTTGCAGGTACTTTTACCACTCATGCTGCTGGAGAAAATGATAGACAATCAGCGAAGCATCATCGGACTATTGCAAATGAACTAAATCGTAAATATGCAAGTTTAGAGAACAGATACTATGAATTAGCTGATCAAAGTAAAAAGCAGATTGTTGAGTTAACTCGTCAGCACGCTTTAGATGAAGTAGAAAAAGATTGTTTGCGTTTGGCAGTTAGATTGCAGCAATATCTAATTTCTTTGATGTGGGAGATTGATAGAGAACCAACAGAAACAGCTTTAAATAAATTTGTACAGGCAGTAGAAATGACAAATAATGTTCTCTGCCAAATAAACGAAGAGTTAATATTTATTCCTAGTGACTATTATGCACGCAATCTCATTGCTGCTGTCAAACGGGAAAAATTTATAAATCCCATGTATTTTTCAGATGAATCGAATATAACAGAATAATATAGTTGATATTAATCTATGCTCATACGCTATTTTCTGGTTTGCAAATTGTAATTAGCTTTGTAATTTAAGTACAGATATAGACAAAGTTAATATCAGTTATATTTCCATAATTTTTTTTACATATGCAGATTAACAATACCATGAATTATAACCAAAATTTTCAGGAAACATATAATAAAATCCAAGATACTGGCAATAGACTCTTAAATTACCTAATAGAAATACGTGCAGGAAGACTTAGTGAAGGAGATACGACCCAGGGATTACAAAGCATTGAAGATGATATTAAAAAAAGTTTGAAAGCTTTAAAGGAACAAAAATATCAAGTAGCTGTCATTGCAGCAATGAAAGCGGGTAAGAGTACATTTTTGAATGCTCTAATTGGTGCTGAGTATTAGCTAGTGAGTCAGAAGCTTGTACAGTTTGTAGAACCGATATCAGCCCAATTGATGTTGGACAAACACCTAGATTTTTAGAATATCAAGAAGGAAAACGAAAACCTGTAGTTTTAGTAGAAGGTAAAGCACAAGAAATTAGGCAAACATTTTTAAAACGTACTCATGAAATTAGAAATACTAATAATGTTGATGGCACTACATCTTTTAAATTAGAGTACCCTATTGAAGCTATTAGTCAAATGCCATTTCTTTCTGGTTTTAAATTAATTGATACTCCTGGTCCTAATGAATGGGAGTCAGCTAGTTTCAACACAATTGCTTTAAAACAAACTGCTTTAGAAGTCCTCCGAACTTGTAATGCTATCTTGTTCATTCTTGATTACACATCATTTAAAGATAATACTAATTCTGAATTACTTCAAGAATTGATTGAAAAGCGTAGTGACTTCTTAGCGCAAAATAGAGGTAAAATTTACTTTGTCCTGAATAAAATAGATATAAAATCAGAAAAAGATAGACCTATTGATGATGTTATTAAAGATTTAAAAAATACTTTAATTGGATTTGGTATCCCTGAACCAATGATTTACCCAGCAAGTGCATGGAAAGGTTTGTTAGCAAAATTGATACAAAAAAAAATTGCTACGCCAGAAGACAAAGCTGATTTCAAAAACTTTTTTATTGCGAAATATATCGAAGAAGATGAAGATGGTGATATTGTAGTACCAAAGTTAAAAGATATTGCACCAAAAGCATTAGAAGATAGTGGTATAACAACCATAGAAAATGCAGTTATTCAGACAGTTGTTAATAACTCTGGTTGGAATTTATTAAGTGACGTGTTAGCTATTTTTAACAAATCAGCTCAGTCTGTTGAAGAGACATTAATAACTGAAATACGAGGATGGGAGGTAGAATTTGAAGCACTTCAAAAAGAAATAGATGGATACAAACAACACTCTGATTCAGCGAGACAAAAGGTAGCAATTGTAAAAAAGTCCGTAGAAGAGCAGAAGCAAATATTGATAAATAAATTTAACCAAGGAGTTAACCAATTTGCAGAAAAAGCAAAAAAAGAGATAGCGGTAGAAATTAATAAAGTAGCTAAAAATAGTAAGAAAAATTCATCTAAACATAAAGAAAAAACTCTTTGGAGTCTTCTTGTAGGAGCAGTTACACTTTTCTCTGGTCATTCCGAGTCTGATCCTTATAAAATTAGGGTCAAAGATAAAAAAGAAGCTGAAAAAGTTGGTAAATTAATTAATCAGTACTGTACCCCTATTATACATAATTTTTGGTTGGATACTCAAGATAGTTTAGTTAGAGAAGGAACAAAAATCCGTGAAGGCTTAGTTCAAAAAATTCAACAAGAAATACAAGCTATCTCTGATAAATTATCTGAATATATTGGACAAAGCTTAGAAGTTGATATCAATACTAATCCAATCCAGTTCCCTAAATTTGAATTTTCAGGAATTGATGCAAAAATTCAACAGCAGCAAGAAGTTTTTACTAAAACTAAAAAAGAGACAAGAAAAAAGAGTAGATGCTGTAAATCTGATAAAGTCTATGAAGTAGATGTTGACTATCAAGAAACAATTTCTTTCTATGAAATTGATTTACGATTAACCTTACAGGGAATACATCAAAAAATAGATGAACAAGTAGAGAGAAATCAAGGAATGCTTGAGCGAGTTATTCAAAAACAAGTATCTGAGGATTTTTGGAAAGCTGAAAGGCAAATTAATGACTATATTAATAGATTTCAGTTTCAATTTGATCAGTTACTAAAAGAAAGAGCAACAAGGGAAATCGAAGCTCCTGATATTGTTGCTAAACTTGAAAACCAGAGAATCAAAGTCAGCGAATATCTCAATGAATTGATATCTATTCAAGAAATGCTTAATGCCTGGAGAGTAAATACCTATTTTTCCAATAAGCTGTTAAGCGTCTAAATTGTATACATAAAGCGGGCAGGATGCCCGCACTACAAGAACCTGGTTTTTTACTTTATACAATTTAGCTGCATATTAACTTATTGTATAAAAGCCTCGCATGTTGGTAAACACTAATTATTCGGAACTGCGCGAAGCACTGACTTGTCAGTTCGCAAGTTATTTTGTTCTTGTAGTCATCACTAACGCTCCTTTTTTTGCAACATTAGAACGTAAGTACTACTCTAATTAAGACTAGCAATAAAGCAAAAACCCCCGAAAACAATATGTTTGGGGGGTTTTACTTAGAAAGCGGGTGAGGGGAATCGAACCCCTATCATTAGCTTGGAAGGCTAAGGTTTTACCACTAAACTACACCCGCAATTTAGCAACCTCATGATTATAACACGACCTTTACTAATTTTCAAGCATTGAGCCAGGTGAATTTGGTTCCTCAATGACTATTTTGAGAATTAAATTACTAACTTCTGGCTTAGTACCGTTGTTATTGGCAGCTGGTTTAAATTTACGATCGCGGAAATGAGTGTTGAGAAATTTTTGATATTGTGTCTTGTTGGCAGCTAATTCTTGGGGCGTAATCCGCAAAACAAATGCCTCTTCAAATTTACCATTTTTATCAATTACTAAGCTGGCAAGCAGGTTTGCGGCTTTTAGTTCGGGATGTTGAGTCAGAATATTAATGGCTACACTATCTTGTTTGCTACCCAGATATTCAGCCATCTTATCCGGAGGTGCATTTGATCTGAGTTTTAATGCCAGTACATCTTTTCGAGACAAAGGATCGATTCTGACTATAATCCCTCCTCCTTGATTGCGATCGCTGGAAGAGGATGGTTGATTAGATGGAACATTGGAATCTAATTTTAGTCCCGTTCCTAGTTTAATTTCTTCCCTAGCTCGATCCCATGGTTTATCAATATCACCGTTCTTGGTTCCAGTATTGGGATTGGTTGGAGTTTGTGGTGGTCGGTTCTTGGTTCCAGTATTGGAATTGGTTGGAGTTTGTGGTGGTTGGTTCTTGGTTCCAGTATTGGGAGTGGTTGGAGTTTGTGGTTGGTTCTTGGTTCCAGTATTGGAATTGGTTGGAGTTTGTGGTGGTTGGTTCTTGGTTCTAGTATTGGGAGTGGTTGGAGTTTGTGGTTGGTTCTTGGTTCCAGTATTGGGATTGGTTGGAGTTTGTGGTGGTTGGTTCTTGATTCCAGTATTGGAATTGGTTGGAGTTTGTGGTGGTTGGTTCTTGGTTCCAGTATTGGGAGTGGTTGGAGTTTGTGGTGGTTGGTTCTTGGTTCTAGTATTGGAATTGGTTGGAGTTTGTGGTTGGTTCTTGGTTCCAGTATTGGGATTGGTTGGATTAGTTTGTTGACGAGTGGCTTTCTGAGTCTTATTTGACTGTGTTACTTGTTTTTTAACAATATTGTTTTGTGGGGCAGTTTTTTTTGTAACAGGTTTAGATGCATTAGGCGATCGCTTTTTTGGAGTAACCTTTTTTTTCCTGTTATCGGTTAATGCAATTCCATCCCCAGCTACATTTTTTTGGGGTATTTTTCTAGAAGGATTATTGGGAGTGACTGGCTTGGTTGAATTTACTGGCGTTCTTTTGGCAGTGGATTTGCGATCGCCAACACCCAATTTGGTAGCTTTTTTAGCTGGAGCCACTTCTACAAAATCAATGGGGACAACAGTTACAGAATTTTGTTGTCCAAACAAATTCCATCCAGAAAAGCGTATTAACCATATGGCTAACAAATGTAAGATAACTGAGACTGTAACCACTAAAAACCATAAGCCTGGTGGATCTGTATGTCGTCGCCAGGGTTGGTTGCTAACTTGAGTTTTGTTACTAATGGCCTGTGTCATTTCAATTATCAGTTACCAATTATTTGGTCACTATTGACCGTTTGCTGACTACCCCTAAACTTATGTATAATAACCTGTTTCAATGATAGAAGACCCTAGTGATAACTTATAGATTTGCTAAAATCTCTGGTATCTTTGGTGTAACAGAAAAACTTAAAACTGTTTCATCAACTCCCTTTAATTCTAAAGGATGACCCTTAGTAATTTCCTCATCTTCTAAATAATCTGCCACCGCAGCAGATACTAAAATTCCACCAGGTTCGGCTGCACTCTGCAACCTAGCAGCAATATTCACACTCGGACCAATGGCTGTATAATCAGCACGTTCCCTACTACCAAACATTCCCACAACGGCTGTACCTTGGTGAATACCACACCGGAATTGCAGACCAGAACGTCCATCAGTGTCAAACAAACCTCGTTCTCGCCATTTCTGATTTAATTTATCTAAAGAACGATACATAGCTCTGGCAGTATTAATTGCACGGCGTACTTGCTCGTTAGGTGTGAGGTCTTCTGGAGCACCAAACAAGGCTAAAATAGCATCACCCATAAATTTATCCACAGTACCGCCATTGTCAAATACATCCTTAGTCATGGCTGACAAATACTCATTGAGTAATTCTGCTACTTTTTTAGACCTGAGAGTATTAGATAATTGCGTAAAACCAACAATGTCACTAAAAAGAACGGTAATTAACCGTGGTTCGGGACGTAAATCAAGGGTTAAATCTCCATGTGATGCCTTTTCTACCAATGCAGGTGGAAGAAAACGCTGGAGTACGGATTCTGTGAGATAGGAATTTAATTCCATAACCCGCCTCTCATTTTCCTTCAAGGCTAAAAGATTCCTGACCTCTGCTAGAAGTTCCCGATCATTAAATGGTTTAGCTAAGTAGGCATCTGCACCCTTTTCTGTACCACTAATTCTGGTTTCTTCATCTACCTTGGCTGTTAATAAGATAATTGGTATTCCCCTTAAATTTTCGTGATTACGAATCATCTGAATCATATCCAATCCAGATACTAAAGGCATCATCAAATCACTGATAATCAGACTAGGGGTGATTTCCTGAGCTACCTGAAAGCCTTCTGCACCGTTGCGAGCAGTTTTTACTTTATATCCACTATTTATCAGGGTATTAGATACATAGGTTCGTAAATCTGGATTATCATCTACAACCAGAATTAAGTGTCCTTTACCATTGGTTGAATTTTGATATTCCTTCTCTTGAGGTAGTTCTACCGTAATATTTTCAATATCTTCTATAGATTCAATTAATTCTAGATCGGCTAACTCTACTGCAGCACGATTTATATTTACTTCCGTAGATGCTTCTTGAATCTGTTCTGGAGGTAAGTGTTTTGCGCCAGGTATTAATGACACTATAAAGGTAGTGCCTTCACCATAAACTGACTCTACAGATACTGCTCCTCCATGTACTTCCACTAATTCCTTAACTAGTGCCAAACCTAAACCCGTACCTTCATAGGAACGATTCTCTGAACCTTCCGCTTGGCGGAAACGCTCGAATAAATGGGGAATTTGCTGTTCTGCAATGCCAATGCCAGTATCCCGTACCTGTAGCACGCATTGTTTCCCATTATTTTCCAGGCTAATACTAATAGTCCCATTCTCTGGGGTGAATTTCATGGCATTAGACAGGAGATTATAAACTACCTTGTCAAATTTTTCGGCATCTAAATATACCTGGGGACAGGATTCTAATTTCGTAACTACACTGAGTCCTTTTTTCTCGCAGTAAGGAGTAAATGACTCGACAATTTGTTTAACAAATTCTGCTAAATCACAAGGACGGAAACTAGGTTGCATCCTCTTAGCATCAAGACGTTGGAGATCTAGCAATTGATTTACTAGCCTGAGCAAACGTCGGGAATTCCGCAGAGCGATCGCACTTTGTTCGGAGGATAAACCCTCACCTGTGGAGACTGCTGATTCTAGTGGTCCTTGAATTAAAGTGATGGGGGTACGGAATTCGTGGGATATATTTTGGAAAAATTCTGTTTTTTGTTTATCTAGTTCTAATAACCTTTCTGCTTGTTCTCGGGTTTTCTGGTATAAGCGAGATTGTTGTACAGCAAGTGCAGCTTGAGCTGCCACGGATTTTGCCAGTTCAATCTCCGAATTACTCCACTGGCGGGATCGATCTATTTCACGTAGGGTGATACTGCCAATACTTTTACCATCTGCTAACAAGGGAACCACCATTAGCGATCGCGATCTATCCCTCAAAGGTAAATCAAACCCCTTATCTTCGGGAGCAATATCATTCATATCTCCAACGATTACGGGTTCTTGAGTCCGCAACATCTCCTGAAGAATCGGATTACCTTGAATGGGTACTTGAGACTGGGGTAATTGCTGATTATTAATGTTTGTATGATTAGAAATTTGATTTTCTATGTTTGTTGTAGCATCATATAAACCCACACAGTGCACATACTTATCTTCCTCTGTCCACAAAGATAAGACACAACCATCAACTTGTAATGCCTGTCCTAGTTGTTGAGTAATAGCGGCAAAAATTTCCTGTGGATCTAAGCTAGAGCGAATGGCACTGGTAATAGTATTAATTAGGGCTTCTCGTTTTGCCAAAGAACGCACTTGTTCGTAAGCATAAGCCTGAGATAAAGCTAAAGCGGCTTGATCTGCCAACATCATCAACATTTTGACTTCATCATCCGCCCACAACATTTGGTGATGCTCTGGAGACTCCTCTGCCCTAACGCATTGGTGCAAAGCCATTACAGCCATTAACTCTTGGCGACAGATTAAAGGTACAATTAAGCTCGAAGAAATATTAGCTTTGGCAAAAGCAATGGCACGTTGTTGCAGTTCCTGGGCATCCCCAGAAATCCGTTCATCGTTGGCAACATCTTGAATTACCAGGACTTCATCCGTTTCCCACACTGTTTCAGTTAATAGAGACAGATGGGCAGAATTCTCGGTTGATTCATCTATTTGCTCAAAGGTAGCTGGATTTTGATATATAAATCCTTCACCTACTAACTTGCCATCTTGAAAAGGACGCAAAAGGCATACATCCACTTCCAACATACGACCTACACTGTCAACAATGGTTTGCAGAATTTGTCGATAGTCTAAAGCCCCGCGAATGGTATTTGTGACCGTATTTAACAGAGATTCTTGACGTAAAGTGCGAGTTAGCTCCTGAGTCCTAGCTTTGAGAACATTGTGAGTGTCTAGAGCTTGACGAACAACGGCTGCTAGCTCTTCTGGTTCCCAAGGTTTAGTCACATACTTGAAGACCTTACCAGTATTGATGGCATCCACCAAATCTTCTACATCGGTGTAGCCAGTTAAAATTATCCTGATAATGTCTGGGTATTGAGTTGCTGTTAAACTCAAAAATTCTGTCCCGCTCATCATTGGCATTCTTTGATCGGAGATGATTACAGCCACCTCCCCTTCTTCTGCCAATAAATTGAGTGCATCAGGACCAGAAGTCGCTTTCAGCACCTTATATTGACGATAAAAGGTGCGGTAAAGTAAGTCTAGGTTGTCTTGTTCATCATCAACAACCAAAATTTTCGGTTTACTTTTTTTTACTTGGGATTTCATGCACTGCTTCCCTGCCAAAATAGCAGTTGAATAAATAGTAATTTGCTTGAATAAGAATAAGAATTAGTCATATAACAGCAGAATCTTGTTACAGGCAACCTCATCTGCCTACAGTTATATAAACTCAAGGACTCTTTGATCATAATTTTTTATACTCTGATCTGGTGACAATCTCCAGCCTTCATAGATACCCAGAATTTTGAGAATCTTTGTGAGTGGTTTATTTGATGGATTTTTGTCTGCCAAATTTTGCTCTACCTCCAGCACAAACTACTAAATAAAATACTTAGTACTCAAGCTTGGCTAAAATACCTAGCTCTGGCCACATATTAAGTTTTCCCGTTGTAGCAGTTTCGCTAACACTTTTTGGTAAATTTTATTAGCACCAATGATTATGAATAAATCAAGATTACATAAATGTAAGATAACAAGTAAGTATATTATTAGACTGAATAGTGATCATACAATAGTAATTACCCTTATGTTCATAGCTTAAACATTGGCGCAGATAGATATGTGTGTATTAATACTATGTTGGCAGGAGTAATGAGTAAGAGACCCACAATACCAAAAAATACCTCTAACTATGCCAGGTTTATTCTATTGTTACTCAGGCAGGAATGGGAAGGTTGATACAAATTTAATACTACTTGGTGGACACCTGCTTTAACTGGTACATTCGGTTTGGAGAAAAGGTTAAAGGCTAAAAGGTAAAGGGGGAAAGAATAAGGCTAATTACATTCTTGATGGTGTATGGCTCTTTGGGCATTCAAGAAAGGCGTAGCCTGCCCTCTGGGCTGAAAAATTTTTTTTCCTCGAGACTGCCTGATTCAAGTTTCGTACCTTAACACACCCTAGTTCTGCTCTGAACTCGTAAAATAGAGGTAGACTTTGTTGAGATTTGTATAGTTAAGGCTAACTTGTCATGGCTCCCGCCGTCTTCATCGAAAATTTAAAAAAATGCTACGGTTCGGTTGAAGCCGTTAAAGATGTTTCTTTTCAGGTGCAACCAGGGGAAATTTTTGGTTTACTTGGTCCCAATGGAGCAGGTAAAACTACTACCCTACGGGCATTGTGTACTCTGATAACACCAGATGCAGGTAAAATTGAAGTCTCTGGAATTTCTGCGATCGCCAACCCCAGAAATGCTAGGAGAAGGCTTGGTTATGTAGCCCAGGAAGTGGCGTTAGATAAGATGCTGACTGGACGGGAACTTTTGCAACTACAAGCAGCACTTTATCATCTTCCTAAAACAGCGATCGCTCCCCGAATTGATGCGGTTTTCAAGTTACTAGATTTACAGGAATACGCTGACAAAAAAACTGGTACTTATTCCGGTGGTATTCGCAAGCGTCTTGATTTAGCTGCGGGTTTACTCCATTCCCCAGATGTATTGGTATTGGACGAACCCACCGTAGGATTAGATATTGAAAGTCGGTTTATCGTTTGGGAATTCCTCCGTAAATTGCGGGAGGCTGGAACTACGGTATTAATTACCAGTCACTATTTAGAAGAGGTAGATGCATTAGCCGATCGCGTGGCTATTATCGATCGTGGTGTGGTAATTGCTACAGGTACTCCATCAGAATTAAAAGATCGGGTAGGTGGCGATCGCATCACCTTACGTATCCGGGAATTTTCCCCACCAGAAGAGGCGCGCAAAGCTGAAGAATTATTGCGATCGCTTCCATTTGTCCAGGAAATTATCATTAATAATGCCCAAGGTAACTCTTTAAATTTGGTAGTCACTCCCGAACATGGTGTGATGAATAACATTCAAGAAACTTTGAGCCAAGCAGGATTACCCGTGTTTGGGATTGCCCAATCTCGCCCCAGTTTAGATGATGTTTACCTCGCTGCTACGGGACGCACCCTCTTAGATGCAGAACTGGCTGCTGCTGGAACCCGCGATCCCAAGGCGGAAAAGAAGCAAAATATGAGATAGGGGAAGAGGAGGGAAGGAGTGAAAGAGGGAAGGAAAGAAAGAGGGAAGGAAAGAAAGAGAGAAGGAGTGTGGGGGAAACAAGGGAAGACAAAAGGACAAGGGGACACATTTTTGATCATCCCATCACCCACCAACCATCAACTAACAACCAACAACCAACAACTAACAACTAACAACTAACAACTAGCAACTAACAATCCAAAATTGCCATGAGTGGAACTGTTATACCTCCAAAATCAGATATCAACTGGCAGGAAATTGCATCGCCCCAAGGCTATGCTGATACTGCCCCCAATTTCTTTGCTGAATTGGTACAAGAGACAATGGCATTGACCCGTCGCTTGTTTATTCAACTACAACGTCGTCCCTCTACCCTACTGGCAGGAATTATTCAGCCGGTGATGTGGTTAGTCCTGTTTGGTGCTTTATTCCAAAATGCACCAAAGGGGATTTTTGGCGCGACGACAAATTACGGTCAATTTTTAGGGGCCGGAGTAATTGTTTTTACTGCTTTTGCTGGAGCATTAAATGCTGGTTTGCCAGTCATGTTCGACCGGGAATTTGGCTTTTTAAATCGGTTGTTGGTGGCTCCCCTGGCATCGAGATTTTCCATTGTCCTGGCTTCTGCCATCTTCATCATTAGCCAGAGTTTCCTGCAAGCGGCGGTAATTGTCACCGCAGCCGCTTTTCTAGGAGCAGGACTACCAGATGTAGCTGGTCTGGGTGCGATCGCTTTAATTGTTTTTTTACTGGCTCTAGGTGTGACTGCCCTCAGCTTGGGATTGGCTTTTGCTCTCCCCGGACATATTGAATTAATTGCAGTCATTTTTGTGACGAATCTGCCCTTACTGTTTGCCAGCACCGCCTTGGCTCCATTATCTTTTATGCCCAGGTGGTTACAAATTGTGGCTACCCTCAATCCCCTCAGCTATGCCATTGAACCCATTCGCTATCTTTACATTCATGGTGATTGGCAACTGAGTAGTGTGGTGATGCACGCTTTTTGGGGTGATGTGACTTTTGGTGGGTCATTGCTGGTATTGTTTGGATTCGCTTTTGTCTCTTTACTGGTTATTCAACCCCGGTTGAGACGTACCCTTGCTTGAGAAGTAATAAGTAATAAGGAATTAAATCCCTTCGCTATAAATGGAACAAACAAGTCACATCCTCTTCCCTCCTGCCTCCAGCAAAGCTGCCTTGTTTGTTGAAAGTAGGGAATTAGGAATTAGCAGTAGGGGTGAAAGGCTTGCGCCCTAAAAAATTTAAGCTGAAGGTGTTCTCGTAAAGTAAGAAGATAAGCACTACGCAATTAGGGCGCGGACATTTTTGAATGCAGCAAACCTATGAACAGTAAACTTATTACTTATTACTTATTACTTATTACTTGCGCGTAGCGCTATAAATGGTGATGCTATGGAGCCAACACCACCAAGTTTATGCCTGAAAATCACACTCCAACCCAACTTAAACGACAATTAGGGGTATTTGCTGCTACCTTCATGGGACTGGGTTCCATTGTCGGTACGGGTGTATTTGTAAGTATTGGTATTGCTGCTGGTATTGCTGGTTCGGGGGTAATAATAGCAGTAGCAATTGGGGCAATAGTCGCCACCTGCAATGGACTCAACAGTGCCCAATTAGCTGCCAGTCATCCTGTAAGTGGTGGAACCTATGAATATGGCTACAGATACCTGAATCCAGCTTGGGGCTTTACCGCAGGCTGGATGTTTTTAGTGGCAAAGACAGCTTCTGCAGCAACAGCAGCTTTGGGCTTTGCTGGTTACCTCATACAGCTTGGTGGTTGGAATGCCAATTTATTAATCCCCCTTGCCTTAATAGCTGCGATCGCCATGACTTTAATTGTTCTCAATGGTATTCGTAGATCCCATATTGCTAATGCGATCATTGTATCGATAACACTACTTTCTTTATGCTTTTTTATCCTGACCTGTCTTCCTCAAGCAATCCAGGAGGGGGGGAATAACCTGACTCCTTTATTTACTGCTTCCCCGGCAAATATACTTAATGCCAGTGCTTTGATGTTTGTTGCCTATACAGGGTATGGTCGTATTGCTACCTTGGGAGAAGAAGCGCGATCGCCACGAAAAACTATTCCTCAAGCCATAATTTTTTGCTTATTGTTGGTCATGTTACTTTATATAGCAGTGGCAACGGTAAGTATTGCAGCAGTTGGGATCGATACTTTAAATAATTCCACATATTCAGCAAATACAGCACCATTAGAGATAATTGCCCAAACAGTTGTGGGAAAGAGTGGTGCTTTAGTTGTAACAGTGGGTGCAATGACAGCCATGCTGGGAGTACTACTCAACTTAATTCTCGGCTTGTCGCGAGTTTTGTTAGCAATGGGTCGTCGTGGTGATGCACCAAGGTTCTTAGCCCGTTTAAACCAACAACAAACCACTCCCTACTGGGCTGTATTATTTGTTGGTGTTGGTATTTGCTTATTAATCTTGTTAGGAAATGTAAAAACTACTTGGTCTTTCAGTGCCTTTACCGTCCTAATTTACTATGGGATTACCAACTTGGCAGCTTTACAACTATCTCCATCAGCAAGACTTTATCCAATTTGGATAACTTGGTTAGGTTTAGGATCTTGTTTATTTCTTGCTTTTTGGGTAGATTCACTTGTCTGGCAAATAGGTTTAGGCTTGATAGTTATTGGTTTAATTTGGCACAAAATTAAGAAATAGATGTAGAAATAACCATTGTGGGTATTTTACTAGGGAACATGGAGAAGCAAATGTTTCCTTATCCCCTGATGAATTTTGTGCCAAATTTATGAAATGACTGAATATCAGTCAGATTTAGCATCTTGATACATCTTTAAGTTCCAGGTATACATACCAATTTTTCCAGGAACTCGAGAGAATCTACCGATTCTATGACCTCTAGAGAGTTCATTGAGAACTGCACTTTTAATGTGTCTGATTTGGTCATCAGTGAGTTCGCCATAGATTCCCTCCATGATTTCGGCCACACTAAAAGCTTTTTTGGGTCTGTCTTGCAGTAATGATGAAACTGCATCAATCAGAAATTTACCCTCATATTTAGGTATTAAGGGAATACTCCTAGTTTTGGGAATGAGCAAAGGTTTCTTGGTAATTTTTTTGCTGGCTTGAGATTTAGCTTTACCCTTTTTGTGAGGTATTTTACTTATGTCATAAGTATAACAACCGGGTTCGTCAGGAACAGCATACCAATAACCCTTTTCTTTCCCATGAGTGAGTGAGGAGTGAACCCGACCTTTAACTACCTTAAATACAGTTGGTTCTAAGTCTCCATAAAGCGATCTCACTACAAAATCGATATGGCACACTGTTCCCACATTCTTTTCTAATATCTTTTCGATAGCTTGAATGCGGCTTAATGCTCGATGCTCGGTTAATAATGGTATCTCTGACCAATGACTAGAGCTGGGATAGTTAATTGCGGATGTTACCGGGAGGGAAGAGGAAACAGTTTCTGGTGAGGAAACTCTTTCTTGAGAGGGTAAAGGATTCAACTCTAAACTATCTGAGTCTTGTAATTGAGACTGGATAGACTCAGGTTTGGGCAAACTGGCAATCCCATTATTTGGTGATGGTAAAGCTGATTCTACATTTTGCCCCATACTAGGTTGACTATCTGTGGGGCGAGTGCCAGACCAACTCGATAATAAACCTTCTACATGGATAAGTTGCGATTGTGCTTGCTTATATAAAGTTTCGTACTCTTCGACAAGACGAGCATAATGTTCTCGTAACTCTAATAGAGGTTGCAGAATTGGTTCTAGCAATGATTTGGGAGGAGGTTGTAATTGTCCGTGCATTTAGTGTTCAATGAAATTTTCAATTTAGTTTAAATCCAGATCGCTTTTATAAGCCATTGGTCTTGGTTTGGCTTTTTGGGAGCGCGTGACAGATTTTCTGGGTGCTTGGGGAGGACGACATTTTTCACAGTATAAGGGTCTAGGTCCATATGTTTCACGCTTTGTACTTCGATCACATTGCTTGCAGACAAAGTTAAAGACCCTAGTATGAATCAGTCGTTGATGTGCTCTGACAGTGTACTCTCTAACGTTTACGTACTTGCTTGCCATAATTAACCATCTATTTTCGTCTTATCAATATAGCTATTCCAGCAGATAAAGTCTCATCAGTATGTATCCAAGTACAATTTTTGCTCACAAAAAATAACTTGTTGTCTAAATAAGGGAGGAAACACTCTTTATGGGTTGATTCATGAAGATACCCAAAATTAAACCATAGCCCATACTTGATTTTATCCGCAGATTCACGGGAAAATGACCAATCGTATTATCTTCAAATAGAAGATTACAATCTGAGAGAGGTTGGAAACTCCCATACTATAATTTCAAATATCTTCCCATGAACGTTGACAATCAAACTTTTCAGACTATAAATAATCGTTCGCATTCACCAAAATTAAACTCTTCTCGACAGTTAAAGTTGAGAAGTTGAGGAAACTTCTCTAAGTAAGTCTATAGTATCAACTACCCAAATCCTAGACTTTATCAGCTAAACATAATTTAGTGATTCATGTAAGTGGCAATTTTCCCCTTTCTCAAGCCCCTAGAGTGAAACATACAGCAGATTGCAGGCATAATTATGCTGGCTCTGCCAAGCTCAGTGTTCCTAAGTAAAGCCTCTCTGTTGGTGCAACCACCCTGTAATGGCTAAGAGGTCGGATAAATTGTTCATGAAAAAACCACTACACTCCTTACTCATAAATGATAACTAATAACTTCATTGACTGTGGTTATGCCAGATATGCAGATTTGACACTCCTCATCATCTCGTTGGGTTTGGTTTCGTAGCACTTCGTGGAAGCAAGCTACAACCCAACCTACGTTATAGGTAATCTTCTGCCGGGAAGGGACTAATTTGTCATTGCCAAATGTCCAATTTTTATGTTTCAGGATATGCCAGTATTTTCTGGCTATCCATTTAACCGATTTTTTCGGATGTCTGAATTTCGCTAATCTGGGTAAGGAATATATGTGAAGTACCGCTTCTAAAAGTCTGTACATAACTACCCATGTCTGGATAAATCTGTACAAACCCAACTCCACGGTTTAAGTTCGCTCGACTCGAAGTGCTTTACAGCTTGAGATATAACCTGAACACTTACGCGCTCTCATCACACCTCTTGACCACGAGTCCCCAGTTAGAGACGCTATAATAATCGTGCCTACGATTTATTTCAGCGTGAGTCTTTAAAGTATTGGTGGCTTTACGCCATCCTGACCATACGTGTTTAGACAGATTCACTCCATCTAAAGCGGTTAAAGCCAGGGGTAATCTTTCACTTAAATACATCGCTCTACGCCCGATAGCGATCGCGGCTCCAACACCGCTCGAAACGCCATACATTTTGACGTACTTAATTAGCCCGATCTGACTGGTGTAAGCCGGGTTTACGTGAATCAACCTTATTCCACGGTTGGCTAGAATTGCAGCTAAAAGCTCATTGAATCGAGCATAAGCCCATCCGGACAGCATCCGGGCATACTTTTTACCTCGTTCTTTTAGCTGTTCTTTCTTATCTGCAAAATCTAATTTTTCACCAACAACAGGACAAGAAAAGGTTTTAGCAAGTGTTGCTAACTGTAAGCACACTTCTGTTATCTGCGCGTCCTGTTTTCCAGTTCTTAAGCCCAGCTCAAAAGGTATCTTGCCGTGGTGCTTTAAGTTTCCTTGATAGTCAATGTAAGCCCAATCAACCGACCCAACATTTAGATCGTAGGCAATCACACCGCCATCAATAAACTGGTACTCCTCACTTCTAATCCGCGTTGGGGTAAATTGCACCGCCGCGTTCCATTTCCCATGTTTGTAATAGAAATGCCAGGTTTTAGCGGTCTGGTTATCGCACGCAGGAAGCCTGTTAATATTGCGATCGAAATCTCCTAAGCGAGTGGTTACGAACTTTCCAAACCGGCTTTCTAAGCAGTAGGGAACACGGAATTTGAGGTATTCGCCATCCCATTGACAAGATTGATTGCCAAGTGTTTCACCTTTGGAACCGACGATAAATACTTGATTACGAGGGACTTTTACCCGTATAGGTGCTGTTTTTAGTCTTGCTATGCGACGTTCTAAGCTAACAGCTCTACGCTTTTTTTGGTGAAGTTTAAAGCGTAAATGTTGCCAATTAGTATCACGATACTTAAGAGAACAGGAGATAGGGAAGCCGCAACCAGTTTTAGAATTTTGCCAATTCTTTCTGTTGTAGAATTTACGGGCATTCTTTAACTTTTTCTCGGTTTTGGAAATCCACTCTGTAATAGATTTTAGCTTACCTTCAAGGGTCTTAATATGCAGTTTGCGGTGTTCCTTGGCTGCATCAGTTTGACCTTTAGCATCAGAGATAACACCGTTAGCCTGACGTTTGTTTAACCCGTAAGTGCTTTGCAAATGAGTGTTCCACTCACCCTTGTTGAATTTGACACCTTTCTCAAGTGAGATCAGATGGTTTACAGTTTTACATACTGCTGACCGATGGATAGGAGCAAAAGCATAGAGAAACACCTCAAAGTCCGTAAACCCTACCGCGTTCATCTCCTCGGCTGGGGTTGGAAGTCCTTTTGTGTAAGTGATAGTACCCATTCTTAGCGCCTCTCTATGCTTTTCGACCCTTACCTACTTTATAAGATTGTTTTATTATGGGCTTACTCCCGGACTTGATATAAACATACATCTTGTTTTTGCAAAGGTGTTGCTAACTACATGATTATGACTCCCAACACAGCACTTTCAGTCGCTGAACTTACAGACTATATACAAGTTTTATTAGAACAAGATCCACAATTGCGCCAAGTTTGGGTAACTGGTGAAGTATCCAGTGCCAACCACCATCGCAGTGGGGTATTTTTCACATTACAAGATCCAGAAGCTGGAGTTGCGATTAAATGTGTGGTCTGGAAAAGCCAATTAAGTAAATTGGTACAATTTCCAACTGTAGGCGAGCAGTGTACGGTCTTAGGTAGCATTCGCTTATATCTCCAAAGAGGAGAATATCAGCTTGCTGTATGGCAAGTTTTACCTGCTGGATTAGGTTTGCAGGCTTTACGCTATCAACAACTTAAACACCGCTTGCAAGAGGAAGGGTTGTTTGCTCTAGAAAGAAAAAAACCTCTTCCTTATCATCCCCAAACTATTGCTATTGTTACTTCTGCCACTGCTGCTGCGTGGGGAGATATTCAAAAAACTCTCAAATCTAGATATCCTGCTTTACACATACTATTTTCCCCTGCCACAGTCCAAGGAGAGCAAGCACCAGATTCTATTGTTCGGGCAATTCAAAGGGTAGAAAAGGATGGACGGGCGGAGGTGCTGATATTATCGCGTGGTGGTGGTGCAGTGGAGGAGCTTGGTTGTTTTAATGATGAACGGGTAATCAGAACTGTTGCTAATTGCTCTATCCCAATAATTACGGGTATCGGTCATCAACGAGATGAATCATTGGTCGATTTAGTGGCAGATGTGGCTGTGCATACTCCTACGGCAGCGGCAGAGTTAGTTGTGCCTGTACTTGCGGATTTATATGAGCAGCACCAGCAACGAATTGCTGTTTTGCAGCAGGTTGTAAATAGGGAATTAGAAAATGGAATAAATCAACTTCAGGGGTTACACAGCCGTTTATGGCGTTTGCGTTTAGATCGGCAAATAGAACAAGAAATACAGGCGCGGGATTGGCAATGTCAACGATTAATCCAAGCTACGACAGGCAAATTCCAACAAGTAATCCAGTATGTAGAAATGTTAAGTCAAAAGTTGGTGACTTTAGATCCTCAGGCGGTATTAAAGCGGGGTTATGCGGTGGTAAGACAGGAAAATGGAGCGATCGCTCGTTGTGCTACTGAGTTAAAAATAGGAGAGGAGGTATTAGTACAGTTAGGTTCGGGGAAAGCAAAGATGCAGGTGATGGAAGTCAATGATGATAGTTGATAGCTGTTGCTTGTTGGTTGTTGATTGATGGTTATTTCCATCTCTAGATCGCTTAATAACTATGGTATGTTTTTTATCTGGGAACCCTTGAGAGTGAGGGCAAAGCATATACTTAGAATAATTCAATTCAACATCTAAAATGTTATGTCTAGAGTCAAAAATAAAACTCAGAGTGATGAGATGTCATCTTGGAGTTATGAAGAAAAGGTAGCGCAGATAGAGTCAATTATTGTTCGTATTGAATCGGGTGAGTTAGATTTAGAGGCAGTATTTGAACAATTTGCTTGGGCTGTTGAGTGTTTACAAGAGTGCCAAATATTTTTGCAGGATCGGCAGAAGCAGGTAGATTTATTGATTGAAACCCTCAAGGATGATTAAAAGAATTTAGAATGAGCGAATGTAGAATTTAGAATGAGCGAATGGCAACGGGGATTTTCCCCCGACGCAAAAGGTGCTGCTTGTAGAAGCAGGGGAATTTAAACCCTAAAGATGTACGGGTATGAACTCAGGTTAATTTTAACTTCTAACACAGAACTCTTAATACTGAACTCAGGTTAACCTAAGTGTATTGTGCCACCTATCGTTTTTGATCAAATTTAAAATAGAATATAATATTTTTATAAATTAGGCATAATTTCTGATAATAATGAACCTGGAATTTTCGATAAGGCTAAATTTTGCCCTTGTATGCCTAGTAAATCGTGGAAAGCACGAACAGTTTTAATAATATAAGTCAATGTGGCTTGATAGGTTTCAGGATGTTCCCTAAACCCATTTAAGGCTTGTAAATGATTGGTTAATGCTGTTTCTAAATGTTGAGAAATACTATCTTTCCCACCATCAATTAAATTTTCTGTTGCCAATTGATAGTGAGCAAGTCCCAAATTATTATGGGTGGCAAATAGGTCAAAACTTAAAGTAGCATCACTCAGAGAGTAACCTAAAGCCAAAGCCTCATCATATGCTTCAATAGAATTTTTAAGTAAATTTTGCTTTTCTGTTTTAGTAGTGTCATCCAAATTGGCAAGATGCCAATAGGCAGTACCCAGGTTATTTTGGGTAGTAGCACAACCCACGGGTAAATTGGCAGGAGTGCGATATTTTAAAGCCTCTTGATAAGCATCAATAGCTAGCTGTAAATTTGCTCTAGGAGAGTCATATTGAGCTAAGTTCCAGTGAGCAGTGCCAATGTTGTTTTCGATCATTCCATATTTGAGAGGTTCTGACTCGGCACTATAATATTCAAGGGCAATGTTATAAGATGCGATCGCTTTTTCTAAATTAGCAATTGGACTATCGTACTGCGCTAAATGCCAGTAAGCTGTTCCCAAGTTGTTCTGGCAAGATGCATACTTACTTGGCTCCACTTCCTCTGTACGATAAAGCAGTGCTTGATTATAAGCAGATACTGCTTGTTGCCAATTCTCTCCAGGATCGGCAAATCTAGCTAAATCTCCATAAGCTGTTCCTAAGTTAGTTTGAATTCTGGCATAGGTATCAATATGGGTTTCCGGGGAAATAAGTTGGAGTGCTAAATGGTAAAATTCAATACCCTGCTCAATGTAAGATTTTCCTGATTCTGAAT
The DNA here is from genome assembly GCA_030066045.1 of Calothrix sp. MO_167.B12. Lineage (GTDB taxonomy): Bacteria > Cyanobacteriota > Cyanobacteriia > Cyanobacteriales > Nostocaceae > Calothrix_A. The sequence goes on along the minus strand of JASJCJ010000034.1, from coordinate 6,414 downwards.
TAGGAGGTATACGATGCAACATCCAATAAAGTGTACCCAAATCATTCAAAATATCCGGCACTTGGGGTGAGTTTTCATCATAGGTAATTGCTTCTTGGTAGGACATAATTGCCACCATCAAGTTTTCTAAGGTGGTATTTCCTTGTTCGATTTGAATCCGATATAAATTACCTAAGGTTTGATATGCTGCTGCTAACTTTTCTGGAGAGGCTTTTTGGGTATGTAATGCCTCAATTTCCTTGACAACTTGCCATGCTTGCTGATCTTGCTCCGTTGTTTGGGGATTAAGGGTATTAATGGTACTGAGTACTAATTCACCTAATTCTTGGTTAATGTGAGACAAACTGAGTGGTGCAGTAGCCGAAGTTATGTCGTTTTCATCCCCAGATGACTGTTGTGGTAATTGTATTTCTAACTGGACTGGCTCCTCTGTTGCAGGAGATTCATCTGCAGGAGATTCATCTTGGAGTTTATGTCCGCGCTTAACAGGGGATTTTTGTGATAAATCTAGCTCGGATTTCTGAGGAGATTCTGGGAGAAGCGATCGCTCTAGGTGGTTAAAATCAACACTCTGGGAATTGGGAAAACGTTCTGATGTACCTTGAGTACTGTTTGTAGGTGTGGGTTCTCCGGCAAATACAAATACTCCGGTGCGGTATTGCCAAAATTGTGGTGCGGACTGTTTGATAGCATATAACCACGGACGAGGAACCCATAATAATAGGCTTGAATCCAGATTCCGGCTCAATTCTGGATTAGACCAATACTGTTCTGTAAAGCGCAGATACTGTAAGAATTGCCGCTGCACTGCCACTGCTTGTCTTGTTAATTGTTCAACGCCGACAATTTGAAAAGCTGGTATGGGCAATGGTTTCCCAGGACTATCTGGGTTTGCTCCCACAATTGGTGGTGGATATTTTGTCAACCATTGATTGATCTGAATAATGGGATTGGGATCGGTTAAATTTAAACGTAATGTTACGATACGTGGATAAGCTGGGGTACTGGCTTCTTGATCGTCAGTTGAGTGATGCAGTACCTGTCCCACCGGATATGCCAAAGTAGAGTGTAAATGAGCCGCCACTTGATTTCTCAAGCTTAAATTATCACACACCGCTATAAAAAGTTGTCGCCGCAAGCCAAGACTCAAGGCAAGTTTGAGACGGTGATATATTTGTCTGTTCCAAACAGAATTGTCAGTGTGGGGAGTATCATTCACGCTCATGGCGGCTCATAGCCAAAACTTAGTTTACATCATGGACATTTGCTGGCGGTGGATACCGTCAACTAGAATACGATTTTGCATAGAACAAATAAATTACCTATCTAAGAAACCAAGATGAGCGGAAAGTAAGCATTTGTCAGAATATCCTCATAATCCTATATAGGAATTCTGTGGTTGTATGACTTTCTTACCCATACTCAGAGTCTATGGAAGTTTACAATTCGCATCTGACTGTTCGCCTCAAGACATTTACTAGGTGACCATTCCCAGAATTATGTCCCTGGCATTATAATCAGCATAATCAGCTTCTCTCTATCAGTAATCCATCTCAGCAAGTCTATAACTTGTGTATATGACTACATTTTCGCCCCTGGATTCATCTGTTCAGGATAAATAAATAATTTCTCGTATCAAATTAATGTATTTTCTTATACCAATAAAGTGATAGTCACTTGGTTTTAAACTACAGCAGATTGCAGGTAAATGAGGTACATCTTCTTTTGCCTGCTGCCTCAAAGGGATATGACTTGTACCTCACTCAGATGAAAAAGGCTGTAAGTAATTCTTCAAGCACTTCTTAACGCCACAATGGGGTCTAATTTGGCGGCACGACGAGCTGGGAAAACACCAAAGAATAAACCTATACCTCCAGATACGCTTACAGCGATGGCAATGGCAGATGCGGAAATACCTGCTTCTAGGGGAGTTAAACTAGCTACTAATACTATTCCCCCTACTCCCAAGGCTGTACCAATCAAACCCCCTGCAGCGGAGAGAATCACGGCCTCAATAATGAATTGGAGGAGAATATCTTGTTGAGTAGCACCAATTGCTTTGCGTAAGCCAATTTCTTGGGTGCGCTCGGTGACAGATACTAACATAATATTCATGATGCCAATACCGCCTACAATCAGGGAAATGGCTGCGATGGCGGCTAACATAAATGTCAAGGCACCTGTAATTTGCCCGACGGTTTGTAATGCATCCTTTTGAGTCCGAATGGTAAAGTCATCTTCACCAGTGATTTTGTGTCGCAACCGCAATAGGTTAGTTATTTGAAATACTGCGGCATCTACTTGATCTTCATCTTTAACAGCGGCAGTGAGGTAAGTTAACTCAATGCCATAAGGAGAAGTTCTACCTACAATTCTATTAGCTGCGGTGGTAATTGGTACTAGTGCTACTTCATCATAATTAATTCCTAGGGTTGAACCTTTTTCTTCTAGAACTCCAACTACCTGGAAACTAAAATTTTTGATTCTTAACTGTTTCCCCACAGGGTTGACATTGCCAAATAGTCTTTCTGCTAAGTCAGCACCTAAAACAGTAACTTGGTTATTGCGTTTGAGATCGATGTCAGAAAAAAACCGACCTTTAGCTGTGTCAAAATCCCTGACTACTAGAAAACTGGAGGTAGTAGCAATAATGTTGACATTGGTATTGCGGTTTTGATAGGTCACTAGTTGTCGGCTATTTAACTCCGCAGTCACAGCACCAATAGTTGGCACTTGGGTAGCGATCGCTTCTACATCTGCCAGAACTAATGTTTTGGGCGCATCTCTACTAATACGTTGGGTTTCTTGATTTCCCGGCAGGACAAACAGAACATTGGTACCTAAAGACTGTAACTGTTTGGTAACAAATTTTTGTCCCCCTTCCCCTACACCAATCATGGCAATTACCGAAGCATTTCCAATGATAATTCCCAACATAGTCAAGGTACTACGCAATTTATTCGATATTAGGGTTTTCCCTGCCATTTGTAGGCTTTCGAGTAGATTCACTATCTTCGTCTCCTCTGTTCGCGCTTGTAGTTCTTGGGGGGGTTGAGAAAAACGCGATCGCCTGGTTTTACCCCATCTAAAATCTGAGTTTGGTCTTTAACTTGGGAGCCAATGGTAATTGAACGAAACAGAGGTTGATTTTTAGCATCGGGAACCAGTACTCCTGTATTTCCTTTTTCGGTGACAATCGCTACAGTCGGTACCATGAAAGCATTCTCTATTTGCTCACCCAAAAATGTTAAATCTACATTCAAACCAGAAATTAGTTCTTGCTTGCCCGTATCAATACTGACCTTGACTTGAAATAAAGTTACCCCTTCTTCTTTTACTGCTTCTGGAGCAATCAGACGGACGCGACCTTTAAACACTTTGCCGGGATAAGCATCAGAGACTATCTCCACTATCTGTTTTGGCTTAATTTTACCGATATCAGCCTCTGGGACTTTTGCCAATACTTCCACTCCCGATGCCAAGGCAACAATAGAACTAGAAGTTGCTGAAGCACTAGCGGAAGCAGAGGTCGTAGGGGTAACAAATGCACCCACATTGGTATATTTTTGTGTGATTGTCCCCGCAAAAGGAGCGCGAATAATGGTATTGTCCAAATTAACCAACTCAGCCTGCAATTGGGCGTTGACAGCAGCAAGGGCGGCTTGGCGTTGAGCAATTTCCTCTGGACGCGAACCACTTTCTAATAGTTGTAAGGCTGCTTTTGCTTCCCTTACATTTGCTTGTAGCCGTTCTATCTCTTCTGCGCGACTACCACTTTGCAGCAAAGCTAGACGTTTTTCAGCCTCCCTGAGATTGGCTTGAGCCGCCCGATCTTCACTAATATTTTGATCCAGTAATTGTTTTCTTTCTGCTCCTTGTTGGTATAAATATTGATAACGCTTGACCTGCTCCCTAGTTAAAATTACTCTGGCTCGGGCAGCATCTACCTGTGCTTGGGCTTGGGCAATTTCCTGGGGACGATTACCAGTTTTTGCCGCCGCTAACTGAGCCTGTATCTGTGCTAAACGGGCTTTTGATTGGTCAATTTCCTGAGAGCGACTACCTGCTACAGCCTGATCCAATTGGGCTTTGGCTTGAGCTATATTTGCCTTTGCCTGGGCAATTCGCGCTTGAATATCCGCACTATCCATGCGAGCAATTACTTGATTTTTCTCTACGCGATCGCCTTGTTCTACAAGTAATTTTTTGAGAATCCCAGGATTCTTCGGGCTAATATTTACATTTTGAACTGGTACAATTTTACCACTGGCAGGAATTCTTAAAGTGATGTTTTTTGCTGCTACAGGAATGGTAAGTTCCATAATATTGTCCCGATTAGCCTGGGAATTGACCAACACCTTGGATATGACAACAGTGCCAATTACCGCAATTGTCGCCGCTGTAACAAATCCTATTAGCCAACGACCTGGGTGTTTAATTTTACCAACTACAGGTATTTCTATGTTCCTGACTGTCATTTTTGCCCTCTAACTTGAAAATGGTTGATAGTTGATAATTGTTAGTTGATGGTTGTTAGTTTATGGTTGACAGCTTGGTTGTGGGATTTGACCGTGGGGGATTAACTTGCAAATATAAGATAATGCCTCCAGGGTAAATTCCTCTACTTTTCTCACTCCTAGGCTATGGGTAGACATCTGATTTTTTGATCGTGTAGCCACTATGTAACTACACTCTATTTGCCTCAAGATTATAAATATACTTAACTTTTATTCATACTAGCTGCAATCGCGAGACTATTACTTCACCTGAATGGGTGAATAGATCCTGTATAGCACTAAGGTTAAAGGTTAGGACAAATTGAAAATCCAGAATCAAGGCATAATCAGCTTTCCCCCTGCACCCTGTTATATGTTCCAGTTTAAAGTTGATACACTAATAAAAATGACTGTAAAAGTTAGTTTTTACCCCTAGTGGGGGATAGTTTTAGCTATCTACCAAATTAGTAATTCTTTATTAGTGCTTAAGAGGCGATAGTGTGCCTAAAATCATTCGTTTGATGACAATTTTGGCGGTTTGTAGTTTATGTAGCTTGGCAAAACCAGCTTTAGCACAAGCACTCATACCCCATACATTACAACTTGATCGCAAAAAATTAGAACAACAAGGCTTAAGTTTAGCCCAAGAAGCAGCCCAATTAGCACAGTTTCGACAGTTTGAGCTAGCTTTACCGCGAGCAAGACTGGCAAGCCAATTAGCTCCAAAAAATGATAAAGTCTGGTTCCTTCTGGGTGGCTTATTTCTACAAAAGAAAGATTTCGATACTGCAATTTCTTCTTTCAAGAAAGCGCAGTCCCTTAATCCTGAAAATGCAGATGTCTTATTTGCTTTGGGCTCCGCTAATTTTCAACAAAAAAAATACCAAGCGGCTGTAGGATATTATCAAGCCGGCTTAAAGGTTAAACCCAATGACTCTGAGGGGTTATTTGATTTGGGTAATGGTTATTATATGTTGGGCAGATACCAAGATGCGATCGCTCAATATAACAAGGCTGTGTCCCAAGACCAAAAGTTTTGGCCTGCCATAAACAATATTGGCTTAATTATGTACGAACAAGGCAATATTGCTGGTGCTATAAAAAAATGGCAATCGGCTGTTGCTATTGAAAAAAATGCTGCTGAGCCTCTGTTGGCATTAGCTGTAGCCTTTTATAAAAGAGGTGATCGTCAAAAAGCTCTGGCTATGGGACAGAACGCCTTAGGCATTGATATGCGCTACTCTAATCTAGAGTTCCTCAAGGAAAATCTCTGGGGCGAAAGCCTACTTGGAGACACAAAATTGTTTTTGCAACTCCCCCGAATGCAAAATACTGTTAAAAAAAGGGATAAAACCTTGGGTTCTAATTGAATCTCCATTGACATTACTCAACAATGAACAGGGTGCAGGGTGTAGGGAACCTCATATTTAACGCTTCGACTTCGCCGTTGCTTTAACATCGAGCGAAGTCGAGATGTTCAAAGCAGGAGTTTCTTTCCAAGAATTCCGTGTTGATCATGCTATGTATCTCAACACACATTTTTATCTATCAAAACATAGTGGGAGTGTGAGAAACCAAGCGTCTTTAGACAGGGGATGAAACACAACTCAAGGGGATTTATCCCCGTGTTTCAAAAGCGTGATGATACAATGGCGTTAGCGGTAAAGCGCACTCAACTATTACCGGGCAACTGGGCCCCATCATGGATCGTCGAGACAAATATCACCCAAGAAACCAGTAACGGTGAGTCAGCGCGGTGGACGGTGAGTCCAGTGCTGCAGGAGGGTTTCCCGACCCAGGCAACTGGCGCTCGCATAGCGTGCGCGAAGCGCGTAACCCGTAGACGCGGAGCGGCTTCTCGCAGAGTAGGGGTTCCCCGGCATAAAGCGACTGACGTGCCCCTTTCAGGGGAGCTAAC
>JASJCJ010000251.1 GCA_030066045.1 Calothrix sp. MO_167.B12 | reverse complement strand
GATGGTTATAATACCATATTTTGTAGTCATAATATTTTTGAGGGAAACGCTCGTGATAAATCCCTTTGAGTCGGGTTTCATCCCCTGGTTAAAAACGAGCGGGGTTCTCACCCTCCCATTATGCTTTGATAGATGGGAAATTGGGTATTTCCATATTTCAGCGAAATGAATCCGATGAACCACTACAACCAGTTACCAACTAAAATATATGGTGCCCAATAAATAGGATGTTCGTACATGGGATCTTTTAGCAAAGCCAATTGAGATTGACGTAATGCTTCTGCTCTAGTCTGTTGGGTGTTAGTTATTTGTCTGTAAAACTGACTCATTAACACAGCCGTTCCGCGATCATTGACAGACCATAATGTTGCTAGAGTACTACGCGCTCCCGCCTTGACTGCTATTCCTGCTAATCCTAAAGCAGCTTGTTTATCTCCGGCTGCGGTTTCACAGGCACTTAATACTAGCAATTCTATTGGCTTTTTTTGGTTTTGTTCGCCAATTTGAAGTATACGATCTAAATCACCAATGCCAATGCGATCGCTCCAAGTTAAAATAAATGTTTCTGCTGCTTTAGAGCTAAACTGACCGTGGGTGGCAATATGCACAATGGGGGAAAAAGACGATCGCAGCTTTTTTTCTAGATTTATCTGGGTAAATTTCTGATTCAATAATACTACAGTGGGTACTTCTGATTTAATATTGTCTAACTCCTGTTCTACATAATCTAGAGCTGGAAAACCCTGTCGAGCTTCTGTTAGTCCTGACCCTAAGACTTGGAAATTGATTTGGGTTAATTTTTTGGGTGGTAGTAGTTGCAAACTAGGTGTTAAGGCAATGCTATATTTTTCTAGCAAATACTGCTTGCCATCGTGTAAAGCTGCCATAGGAATATTTCGCAGCACCCCATCAAGGACAAATACTAAAGTCTTAATACCACTATTACTGATATCACTGGCAGCAGGGCGGATTAACCAGTCGTACAGTTGTTGAGATAGAGGCATGAAACTATTGCGAGAACGAATTACTAAATACTGACGTAGTTTTGCAGCAGTACTTTCCAACTTTGGTTGGGGAATAGATGTGACGTATTGGTGTAGTGGTTGGTGTGGTAAACTGAGAATTATTTCCAAGCGATCTGCAAGAATAATGGGATAGATTACTGCTGCTTGGGTGTCAAACTGCTCGATTTGAGTTGGTTTTAGATCTAAACAAGCTTCTCGAAAAAAGTTGTCTAATTCCGCTAATTGCAGGGATTCGATCGCTTGCCGGGCCAATTGTAGATCTTTTTGACTGGGTGAAGAGGTTTTGAGAGATTTTTGTCTAGATAAAGGCTCTAGATTATTCGGTTGCAAAAGTAAACTAACTAGTTCTCGATAAACAGGTTCGACACTGTCTCGGAAAGAAAACTGAACATCAGAATCTATACCCACCAAATCTCTACGTAATGACTTGAGATTTTTGACTGCTTCTTGATAAGCTACAACCGCACTATTTTTGTTTCCCTGAGCTTGTAATATTCTGCCTAATTGCCATTGCCATTTGTAAGTAATTTCCGGTGCATTCATAGCTTGGGATAATACTAGGGCTTTCTCCGTCAAATCTCGGGCAATAGTCCATTGCTGAGTTTCTGTGTAAATCTTTCCCAATGTACCAAGGGCATGGGATTTTGCCCGTTTATCTCCTAAAGCCTGTGCTTGTTGCAGTGCATGGACAACTATTTGAGCAATACTCACTATTGTTGGTGCCTTGGAAACATTTGCTTGGTGAAGATTCGTAAGATTCTCAACTAGATTCAATTGAGTATAAATGGAAAAGCGACTGGGTGGTAAATTGGCAATTTTTGCTTGGATTTGGTTGCCCAGTGATTGGGCTTGTTGCCATTTTTGGGTATCAATAAATATTTTTAGTTGATTTAACTGCGCTCTGATTTGCAAATTTGGGTCAGGAGCAATATTGATAGCTTGTTGGTAAAATTCCTCAGCAGCTTGGGGATTCTTTCGAGCGCGAGCAACATTACCCAAACTAATTAATGCTGCACTCATATGAGTAGGAGATTTAAAATTTTGAGCAATGGCTAAACTCTGTTGAAAAGCTGTTTGAGCTTCATCTAGCCTATTCATTAAAGTGAGGTTAATTCCCAAATTGTTTAATCCAATTGCTTTGAGTGAGGAATCGGTTTGTTGTTGCAGAATTTGCTTAATCTCAGTTAAAGTAGATAGGGATCTACCATATAAGCCCAAAGCTCTATAGGCTTGGGATTGGTTAATTGCACTGCGAATTGCTCCGGTGGAATTTTTAGCTTTTGTATAGGTTTGGGTAGCCTGTTTCCAAGTATTCAAGGCATCTTCTGGTTTACCGATGGCTAACTGTAAAGCACCTTGAGTATTGAGGGCTTGAGCTAATACTTGTAAATTTTTTGGCGATTGCTGAGTTAATTTGCTTTGTAATAATTTCAGGCTGCGAGTAATAGCTTGTTTAGCTTGCTCCCATTGTCCTAATTGCTGATAAGCCAATGACAGATTGCTGAGAATTTTTGCTTGTTGTCGATAGTTTCCTTGAGATTCATAGGTACGTAAAAGTTGTTTCCAGGTTTTAACAGCAACTGCATACTGTTGGGATTTGTAGTATGCTATGCCTTGCTGCTCCTGCCGCTCTATATGAAATAATTGATTTTCAATGGATGCTGAAAAAGTATTTTGAGCAAAAACAGGTAATATATTCCCTGTGCTTAAACATAAGCTCAAAATTAGTCCCGATAATAGGCAAAAAATAAATACTGATAATCTATTATGTAGCCGCATAATAATTGGTAATAACTATATATAGGAATCTGGTTTGTTATTGAACTAAATTAGGTGTTTGTAGCGTACATTAGGGTAAGTGTTTGAATTAAGTAATAAGTAATAAGTAATAAGTAATAAGTTTGTTTTTGTGACCGGGATTCAAACCCCGTCCCAAAAACATTCTGCCTCAAAAGACAGGGCACCAGACCCCAATATTTCGGTAACACACCATTAATCTTAACTTTGGTGCGTTACCCTGCGCGACAACACAACGCCAGTCGCCTTATATCGGGAAACCCGCCAACAGCGCTGGCTCCCCTACGTATTTTTTCAGAAATTAAGTATGATTCCGATATAAACCCATAACCATAGTGTTACCAGAGATTAAAATTTAAAACTATGTATTGGTAGGATTATTACCATAGAGGGCTGTCTAGATTAAATACTTAATGCCGTGTGCAAATTTTTTCCAAGCAGCGCGTTTTGCGTCGGGGTAAAATCCTCGTTGCTCCCACGTAATTCTACATTCTACATTCTCAATTCTAAATTATTTTAAGGGGTTTGGGGGATCTTACACTTAGTAAATCAGCGTCAGATCCTCCCTAACCCTGCTTAAAAAGGAGGGGAATAAAAATAAAGTTGCACATCGCGTATACTTAAATTTTTTATAAAATTTTTACTATTGCAGTTTGTCCTATCTTTCCGCTGTTTGCCACTAGGGGAATCCCGGATATATAGCAATTTTCACTTGAGTGCTGACTGTTATGGTCTTTTATTTTTGCTATTTTTCTAAAGCTGATGAGTTTCTTTTAATATCTTCAATTCTTCCCTAACTGATAAAGGTGAATATCCAAGTGCAAAAGCCTGCGAACTATCCAAAGATACATCTGCTGGTCGAGGTGCTGCCATTTTCACATCTTGTTGTCGGCAAGCTGTAATTTGTTCTGTTGGTATGTCCAATATATCTACTAATATACGACCAAAATCATAACGAGAAATTCTTTCTTTCCCTCCTAAATGGAGAATACCTGGCACTTGTTTTTCTAAAGCTAATAATAGCCCTTGGGCTGCTGTTGTGCCACTAACAGGGGTACGAAACTCATCTCTAAATAACTTTAATATTTTCCCTTGTTTCAGGTTTTGGATAAATGGCTGTAAAAAGCTTTTAGCTGTGGGTGTTCCAGAACCAAACATTAATGGCATCCTACAAATAGTAGTCATGGGATAAAGTTGTAGCATTCCTTGTTCAGCCATAACTTTTTGTTCGCCGTAAATACTGACAGGAGATACAGGATCTGTTTCTTTGTAAGGTGGGTTATAGCCATCAAAAACTAGGTCAGTAGAGGTAAACACACAAGGAATTTGATAATCTGCACATAGTTGGGCAATATCACAGGCAGCCTTAACATTTATCAAATGGGATTCTTCTGGATGAACTTGACAAACATTTGGTTGGGATTGTGCCGCAGTGTGAATTACAGCTGCTGGTTTAACCTCACTAAATACCCGTTTCAAGTCGGGAAGATATGTTAAATTAACTGATATCATCTTCATATTTGGGATATGGAGGGAGTGGCAAAAATAAGTTCCATAAACTTCCCATGTTGATGTTGCTAGTTGACACAGATGCCATCCGAGAAAGCCACTAGCACCTGTAATTAATAATTTTTTCATTTTTACCGTTATTAATATTCCACTTTATTTACAGTTTGTAACCATAACTGGAAGCCTTGCAATTTGAACAGGAAATTAGAGTTATGAATGAAGTTCTGCTTTCTTTATTCACAGGTTTCGTCGTTGGTATGTTATTCAGTGCAATTAGGTTGCCTATTCCGGCACCACCAGTTTTGTCTGGAGTAATGGGGATATTTGGTATTTATCTAGGTAGTGTGGTCTACCAGTGGATTGTGAATCGCTAAATAAGTTCTCCAAACAGTCGAGATATTCTTCAGCCAGCAGGTGTATTTGCAAACATTCCCTTATTTCCTCCCTAACCCTCCTTAAATAAGGAGGGGAATCAAAATAAAGTTGCACATCGCGTAAATATATGTTTATTAATCACATAATAAATCAGTATTAATACTTGAGTGGAAGCTATTGGAAGCCCCATCCCTCATTTGTACATACTGAAATATTACATAAATAAGCGATCGCAGGGGACACAATTACAAAAAAAATATGCTGAAAGCCCCTCGCCTTTAGGCAGGCAGGGGATGAAAGCTACTAGCAGGATTTATCCTGGTAGAATAAAGTATGTATTATCCAGTAGGAATAACCGCAAACACGAAGAACGTTCCCTAGTACGGAGAGATCCCGGCATATAAGAAACAACGGTTGATATATTCAACGACAGTTTGACTACATCACTGCGAATAATGGCAGGGAGCGGGAGTGTTCCACAACTTTTGGCTTGTGCGGACTCGCGAACGAAGTGCAGTAATCAATAAGTAGAGCCACAGGTGAGCTAGTCTCATCCAAGGGTCGTAGGGCGGTTTTAACCCCGCCACCTTCAGGACAAAACTGAAAAAGTGGAAAGACACGGCTTTAGCCTATCTTGAAACAACAGTTTGAATCTCCGTGTCTATTGACTGGAGAGAGGTCAAGGCAAACTAAACAATAGGGCTAATCAAAAGAATAAAAATTAGGAGTTTTCATGAGTTGGACAAAAGTTCTAGCTGAGGATGCACTATCTCCAGGCACCCGCCAGGTAGTTAAAGTTGGCGATCGCAATATTTTGGTATTAAACCATGAGGGTCAGCTTTATGCAGTAGATAATGTCTGCCCCCATTTAAAATTGAAAATGAAAAAAGGTAAAATTACCCCCGATGGCTCCATTGTCTGTCCTTGGCATCGCAGCCAGTTTGACTTGTGTAGTGGGGAAGTAAAACAATGGACACCTTGGCCTCCCGGTGTGGGTAAAGTTCTGGGTATGGTATCCCAACCAAAGCCACTACCAGTTTTTCCGATCCGTGTTGAAGAAGGAAGTATCTGGGTAGAAGTGTAAGAATCATAGCCGTGTATATTCCCTCTGCCAACATATTCCCATTGTAGGGAACATCGATAACATAACTGGTTGCCAAAAACATCAACCACGCCGTGCCCTCACCAACTATATTTATGGATATTGGGGCGTTCACACCATATCCCCCGTAGGGGCACGGCATCGATAACATAACTGGTTTGCCAAAAACATCAACCACGCCGTGCCCTCACCAACCACATTTATGGATATTGGGGCATTCACACCATATCCCCCGTAGGGAACATCGATAACATAACTGGTTTGCCAAAAACATCAACCACGCCGTGCCCTTGCAACAGGCATTTTGACTTTTGACCCCTCCGGGGTTCGCCATTTGCTTTATGCCGGGGAACCCCTTCGGGTTCGCCAGTTGCCTGCGGAGGGAAACCCTCCCGCAGCACTGGACTCACCGTCCACCGCAATGGCTCACTTTTGACTTCCGCACAGCGGTACTAGTGTCTCTCCTGCGGGGGTGTGAGAAAATGCTCGCCTTCAAGATATTCTGTTTGACCAATTTTCCTTCAGTTAGGAAGATTAGAAAAATATGTAGGGACTTTTTGGTTCTGGTTGTCTCAATTTTCTCACTCCTGTTAATCGCTAGCCTGACTCCAAGAAAATGGGGGAATAATTTCTCCTCAACTTGTGAGTGCCAAATCTGCGTAACTAACAGTGGTTTCCATGCCGATCTGCTCCTTCCCAGACAAAATCACATCTTTGATTGGCAAAATTATTTCGCCAAGCAGGAAATCGGTATAGACACCCCCGTTCCTTACAAGTACTTGGGTTTTGGCTGGGGCGATCGCACTTTTTTTATGAATCCCCCGAAAAGGATAGAGCTTGTAGTTTCTAGGGGTTTCAAAGCACTATTTCTCCCTACTCCTTCAGTTATGCGGGTGCAAGGGCATTTCTCAATTCCTCAGGATAAAGAAGTCAAATGTGTGAGAATCAGTGGGAGTGATTATTTAAAATTAGTCGAGTTCATCCAGGATTCCTTTCAATTAGATAATCAGGGGGGAAAATTTTTGATTAGCTACGGTCGTCAGCCTCAAACTAGCTTTTATGCCGCTAAAGGCAGTTACTCAGTCTTGAAAACTAGTAACTCTTGGACAGCATCAGGTCTGGGAAAAGCCAATGTTAATACTCCACTGTGGGCTGGACTGTCCTCTCCCATCATGTTCCATTTGAAAAAGGGTTGTCCTCCTTGAGCCGGGAGCAAAGGGGGAGTGTGGGAAGTGTGAGGAGTGTGGGAAGTGTGGGGAGTGTGGGGAGTGTGGGGAGTTATGAGATAGAAGTCTGGCATAATATAAACCTAACTACTTTCTGTTAATTAACCCTTACCCTATTTGCAATGCTTTCTCCCCGTCAATTAGCTTTTATTGCTCTACGAGATGTCCATAAGGGGGCTTATACAGATATTGCCATTGACAGAGCATTACAAAAAGGTAATTTGGACGATCGCGATCGCCGCCTATTAACGGAGTTAGTATACGGTAGCACCAGAAGACAACGCACTTTAGATGCAATTATCGATCGCCTAGGTAAAAAGAAATCTCACCAACAACCAAAAGACCTACGTACTATTCTGCATTTAGGGTTATATCAACTACGCTATCAACAGAAAATTCCCCCCGCAGCAGCTGTCAATACTACGGTACAATTAGCTAGGGATAATGGTTTTACAGGATTAGCTGGGGTTGTGAATGGTTTATTGCGTCAGTATATACGCTTAGGTAAAGTATCATCAGAACCATTAATGTTACCAGAAAATCCAGTGGAGAAATTGGGAATCTTACATAGCTTTCCTGACTGGATTATTGAAGTTTGGCTAGAACAACTGGGTTTTGCGTCAACGGAACAGTTATGTACATGGATGAACAAAACCCCAGCCATCGATTTACGTATTAACCCCCTGAATAGTTCCCTGGAAGAAGTAGAGGCAGCTTTGCAGGCTGTGGGCGTGGAATGTCAACGTTTGACTAACTTACCCCAAGGTTTGCGATTAATCAGTAGTCCTGGTAATATTCAAAACTTACCTGGTTTTCAAGAGGGTTGGTGGACTGTACAAGATAGTAGTGCCCAATTGGTAGGTTATTTACTCGATCCTCAACCGGGGGAGGTAATAATTGATGTCTGTGCTGCACCGGGAGGTAAAACTACCCATATTGCCGAACTGATGGGGGATAGGGGGAAAATTTGGGCTTGCGATCGCACTCCTTCTCGGTTACGAAAACTACAACAAAATGCCCAACGTCTGGGGTTAAATTCCATCGAAATTTGTACAGGAGATGGTCGTAGTTTTTCTCAGTTTAATAGTATAGGCGATCGCGTCTTATTAGATGTACCTTGTTCGGGATTGGGTACTTTACACCGCCATGCAGATGCTCGTTGGAGACAGACACCTGTCAAGGTGGAAGAACTAGCATTACTGCAACAGGAATTAATTACCCACGCAGCAACTTTTGTCAAACCAGGAGGTGTGATGGTATATGCTACTTGTACCCTACATCCAGCGGAAAATGAAAGTGTAATTAACAGCTTTTTAGCATCCCACCCCCATTGGCAAATAGAGCATCCTGTAACAGAATCTCCCCTCGCTATATATGCTAGTCCTCAAGGTTGGCTCAAAGTATTACCCCATCAACACAATATGGATGGTTTTTTTATGGCGCGCTTAAGAAAAACAAACAATTCATAGTCAAGCGGATATCTGATTGTAAGATGAGTGGTTGATCGTTTGCAATTAATAGAGATTCCTCAAAAATAACAGATTAAGTATAAAAAAGGACGGGAAAATGGTTAATAATACTAGTGTAAAAGACCTAATTAAAATTCTCATTGGAGCAGCTTGGATTGACGGCAGAATTCAACCAGAAGAAAGACAATATTTACGTAAAATAGCTGAGGAGAAAGGTGTAGCCAGTGAGCCAGATATCAAACCTTGGCTATATGAATTGCGTGCAGTGCAACCAGCGGAATGTTATCTCTGGGTGAATGAGTATTTAGGAGACAGTCCTAGTTCAGAAGATTACCAAAAATTGATTGAAGCCATCAGTGGTTTAATTTATAGTGATGGGGAAGTAGCAATTGAAGAGGCAAAGCTACTCACTAAGTTGCAAGACTTATCAACTGAAAAAGAATCAACCCAACCTATTTTGAATGGTATTCTCAAAAAAATTCAAAAAATGTATCGTCGTTGGGTTGAAGTGCAAAATTAATTATGAGCTATAGCGTTTCTGGACCTAGTGAGGTGCGGATTAACCTCACCCCGATAAAGCTATGCTTTATCTCCCCTCTCCGAACTTGCGGAGAGGGGTTGGGGGTGAGGTTTTAATGTGTACTTCACCAGAGTAGGAAATGCTATAACAACCAAATATTAGCTTATAGTTTATGATTGATTATCTTTTTCCTTAATAGGAGGAACAAAATCGGGACGATCCTTGTTTTCCCAACCAGGGGGACGCTTGGAATTGTACCAAGCAATTGAGCCAATGGTAACGGCAGCAATAAAACCAACTACATATACCAATGTAAAAGCTAAAGGGAAATGAGAGCCTGCTGTTGCCACTCCTGCTTCCATCAATAAAGGCATGAGTATATCCTCCTGCTATAAGCAAAGTTGCTTAATTAAAACATTCTAAAGAAACAGTATCACTGCCACCGAGGCGATAGAAAGCCCCAATTACCGAACCAGGGAGAAGGAGGGAAGGAGTAGGGGCGGGGTTTCCCCGCCCGGAGTGAAGGAGGGAAGGAGGGAAAGAGGGAAGGAGTGAAGGTTTGTAGTCAGTAGACGTGAAGTGGCTTCGGTGAAGGGTAAATTAATACACAGCTAAATTGTATAAAGTAAAAAAACCAGGTTATTGTAGTGCGGGCATCCTGCCCGCTTGATGTATACAACCCACATTCCGCACGTAGATGAGAACTGCTCAATATTTTTCAAATGCCTGTATGATATGCTTCTAGGCAACGCCGGCTTGATTGCATTCAAACTGCAATGCTTCTGAATAACTGCTACACGAACACCAAATCATGGCTTATTGATACTATTGTCAATTTGTTGTTCCTACAATCGCTAAATTCCAAATTTTGCCTTAATGCCTGAAAGCCTCATTATCAATGGGTTATAAAAATATCAAGATTTTTAATTGAACCAACCGAATGTGGGATACAATTTAGACGCTTAACAGCTTGATCCAGTATATCGTTGGGTTTGGTTTCGTGACCCGTATCAATTATGATAGGGCTTGCTGAATAACTGAAAAATATTGATGTATCAATGCTTTGAGGCTATTTGATTGAGAAATAAGTGCAAGGAAATTAGGAGTTTCAACCGAAAATCCTTGCATCTGTTATTTTTTTTGATCAAAATAATAGAAATAAAGAGGCACCAAACTATTGCCTATTGCCTATTGCCTATTGCCTATTCCCTACCCCCACAATCATGACTTTTTGCTGCAAGCCCTATGATAGGATGTGAAAATGCGATCGCATCTCAATTAACGCGACTCCAATTCAAGGTTGTTACGTCTAAAATATAATCGCCCAAATTATCTATATATTCATCTTTATCATCAACCATTACACACAACTTACCACCAGTAATATAGATTTTGGATGGTTCTAAGTAGTGAGCTTTATGCCTACTAATCCATCCAGGTTTTTCTCCAGTAGTTGCTACTTTTTCAATTTTGAAAGATTGATAATTTAGTCGATAAACAGGCGTTTCATTGTAGACTCTTGCATCATTGTAACCAAGGTTGCCGATAATATAGATATATTCTCCCACTAATGTTGCTGAATGAAAGTCAGTCGAGGGAAAAACATCCTTGGGATAACCCAAAATTTTAAAACTACCATCACCTTGATACACTACAACATCGTTATAAATACAAAAATCTGGGTCATAATAGTCCTCATGTTCGCCAGCAATTTCAATAATTCTTCCATCGGGTAATTCAGTAATTGTTCTCCCGAATCTTTCATAACACCATACTGCTTTATTCCAATTATCTGCATCATCGAAGGTATCTCTTGCGAAATAAGCAGAAACACCACTACGAACCATTGCTTTCCAGAAATCCACTTCCATCACTTCTGGATTGCTGTTTCCAAATCGCCTATATCTTCCTGCTAAGTATTTTTCTGGGGATATTTGCAGCTCAGTATTACCCACTTTTGTGAGTAATTGTCGCATTTCATCGCTAATATCACTTAAATCCTCACCTGCATCAACCAGCATTCCCACGATTTCTAAATTACTCGCCTCAGAAATAGCTTTTTGATCACAGTTATTATCGCTCCTACTAGGATTTGCACCAGCTTCTAACAGGATGCGTACACAATCAGTAGCACCACACTCGGCGGCTACCATTAACGGAGTAATACCAAATTCATCAGTCGTTTCAACATTACATCCTTCTGCAATCAACCATTGAAGAACTTCAATATGATTATTTTCTATGGCATACATCAGTGGAGTCTTGCCACAAAGTCCACATTCATCGCGATTCGCTCCGTAAGATAGGAGTAATTTCGCTTTCTCCACTTCCCCCACCTGGAGACTCAAAAGCCAAGGAGTTCTATCCCAGGAGTCATACACATTGATGTCGGCTCCTGCTGACAGTAGTGTTTTTACCTCCTCTAAACTGCCAAAAGCAATTGAGTACATTAATTCTGTCCATTGCAACTGATTAGCATCAGCTCCTGCTGCTAATAACAACTTGACAGCATCAAATCTTCCTGCCCTGGAAGCAACACGAATTGCAGATTCACAATAACTGCTAACACCATCTGCTGCTGCACCTCTAGAAATGAGGAAATGCAACATTGGGATTAAATTTTCATCTTGGGAAATATCTCTACCAAACATGGCATCAATTAAGACATCATAGCCATGAGGTTTCTGGTAATTAATATCGGCTCCAGCATCTAAAAGATATCTAACTTTATCCAGATTACCCGATCGCACGCCTAACCCAAGTATAGTATCATCTTTATACTCACCTCCCACAGCATTGATATTAGCCCCATTCTCTACAAGCAATTGCACCATTTCAACACTACAATTAGGACTAATCACGGCACACATTAATGGTGTTTGTAATGAATATTTATCTAAACAATCAACATCAACACCATGAGCAATTTCCTGTTTTACACCGGCGATATTTCCTTGTCTAACATAAGTATGAATTTTCATATTTATAGGGCATTGTCATTTCAATTATCAGTTATGGCACTACGCATATAGGGCGCGGACATTGTTAAATGCACCAAATCTATGGACAGTAAACTTATTACTCCTTCGGAGTGAATCCTTCGGATACGCTTCGCGAGCGCCATTTGCTTTATGCCGGGAAACCCGTCCACCGCAATGGCTCACTTATTACTTATTACTTAGGGTCTGCTGAATAACTTAAAAACTCTTATCTTGTAAGCACCTCAGGCTATTTTTGTCGAAAAAAGTGCAAGAGAATAGGGATATAAAGCTTAAAAACCTTGCATCTCCAATTTTTTGGAGTCCAAAAAATTGG
>JASJCJ010000250.1 GCA_030066045.1 Calothrix sp. MO_167.B12 | reverse complement strand
ACACTCCATCACTCCATCACTCCATCACTCCATCACTCCATCACTCCATCACTCCATCACTCCATCACTCCATCACTCCATCACTCCATCACTCCATCACTCCCTCACTCCATCACTCCCTCACTCCTAACTCCCAACTCCTACCTCTTGTCTTTTCCGGCTTTTGATTACTCTTGCAGGGGTTCCCACAGCTACAGAAAAGGGAGGAATACTTTTTGTCACTACTGCTCCCGCACCAATTACACTACCTTTTCCAATGGTGACACCATCTAGTACAGTTACCCCATGACCTAACCAACAATCGTCTTCGATGGTAATTCCTTTACGGGTAACACCTTGGTCTTTAATCGCCTGGGAAAGGTCGGAAAATTTGTGATTATTAGCAATAATTCCGGTGTGAGCAGCAATTAAACAGCGTTTGCCAATTTTGATCTCTCCAGGACCACCAATACAAACATTTGGACCAATGAATGTTTCACTACCGATATCTATGTGTGTATCGTCTAAAAATCCAATTTCAACGTGACGTTCTATCGCTACTCCATCCCCTAAAGAAAGCTTATTATTTTTATCCCCCCTAGCATCTAAACGAGCACCTCTGAAAATATATACATTTTTTCCTATTTCTATATTCGCTGCACCAATAAATTCAACATTATCTTGAATAAAAACTTTCCATGACATTCGAGAGAAAATGAGGCGATAAGTTAAAAGTCTTAGCTGAGGACCAAACAAAATTGTGGGCAGCCATCCAAATAAGCTACTTAATAAAAATTCTGGTAAGCGTGCCATCTTTTTTGATAATATCTGTTTATTCATGAATAAATTACTCTCACTGAAAATTATGGTTGTCGGTTGAGAAAAATATTATGTATTGTCGATCGCTTTAACCGGATGACGCGGGGACGCGGGGACACGGGGACGCGGAGCGGGATGTGTCCCAAGCCCCGTGTCCGGGGCGATAAGCCCCAAAGGTCCTCCTCCCCCATCAAAATCTGCGATTTGATGGCTCCCGATTGGTGGGCACCTCAAACCCCCACCACATCGGTGTCTGGTGCGTCTCCCTCTCTCCGCGTCTGGTGCGTCTCTTCTTGACTTCTATCCCCATTGCAATCATCAATAATTCTCAATCAAAATGGGGAAGTAAGTTCCCAATATCTAAGCAATACTTAACTTCATGTGAATATACTCTAGTTTTCACAGACAATGATTTCCCATTGGTATTAAATCAAATCAAACGGAATTTAACTACATATCAAAAATAGTTTCATTCTCCAAAATAAAATGTTGCTTGATTTACCTTTTTAATTTATTTTTTGCATTAGTAAAATATCTACCAATTTTGGATAAAAACTATTCTATATAAAAGGAATAAACCTATTAGTTTAATTTATTTTTATTCTATGGAATAATAATTTTTCTTGAAATATTTTTTGTCTATATAAAGCTTGTATTAAGCAATTATTTATACTTAAAACTGTTTTATAGGAGTCCGGTTTGAATATTGAAAAAATTAGGTATTTGTAGGGTGCATTATGACGCTAGTCTAATGCACCGAAATCCCTATATAATGGTGCGTTGCGCTCCGCGACAACACACCCTACTGGATTGACACAGCTAAAATAGTGCAATAGGTGTAGGTTGGGTTTAAGAATGAAACCCAACACCAGTAAAGGTTTGTTGGGTTTCCCTATCGCTCAACCTAACCTATCATTCTGATTAACTGCTCGGAGAGGGTATCGCAGACAGGTGAGGGTTTATAAGTATTCATCCGCACATGATATTACGGGATAAAATTTTATCCTTGTCAAAAGACAGTCTGTCAAACATTACGTATTTTTACTTTTATATCCAAATGTAAAACCGAACACTAAAAGTCAAGTTAAATTGCGTATATAACTTTCTTGCAATCATCTTTTTGAAGGTTATCTATGCAACTTCTGGAAATACCTAGCATTGTAGCGATCGCTGGGGAAAATGCAGTTCACGTTTCTCAATTACCTGGTGTATGGCAAGACATTGCTGAGGGAAAGGCAAATGTAGGACTCAGCAATCCACAAGACTATGTTGAGATGGCGCAGTTGTTCCAATACAAGTTAGAACAGGGTGATGTAGACTTATTTAACGAACGCCCAGAACTAGCTCACCTCAAACCATCATTTTCCCAATTATTCGCACAACTAGCACGGGAAACACTGGATTTCTACGGCGATGATTTTCAGATTCACAACTATCCAAACTGGGAAAACATTCTTCGTGATGTTGAGTCCAAGGGGATAGGGTATGAAAACGAGGTGAAAGTTGCTCGCATTGGTATTGATTTATTTCAAGAGTTTGGTTACGAACTTCCTGCAAGTTTCTACCAAGTGCATTTAGCTCCCATTTACCGAGATCATGTGTTTGAAGAGCGAGCCTTAAGGTTTGATCAGCGCGACATAGAACACAAGCGTGCTTGGGATGCTGTGCTGCATGCTGGTAAGGTGTTTGCTATGCAAATGAAGGTGCAAAGTATTGCTTCCCAATATGGTTTTACTTATCAACATGGCTGCGCTTGCAACTCTCACCTATCTTCTATTGATACCTCCCGTGGGGCATTTGCCTATGAATTAAGTGCCGAAAAACGCCAGAGGTGGATTCGTAGTTTTATCTGGACTACTTGGTATGAATATGCTTTCTTTCCCATTGTGCCGAATACCAAATATCTAACTTGAAAATGGTTGTTAGTTGTTAGTTGTTAGTTGTTAGTTGTTAGTTGACAGTTGACAGTTGACAGTTGACAGTTGACAGTTGACAGTTGACAGTTGACAGTTGACAGTTGACAGTTGACAGTTGACAGTTGACGGTTGACAGTGGGTCAGAAACATTTTTCATGGCTTGGTTGTGAGATTTGACCGTGGGGGGCAACCCAGTAGGGGCGCATTGCGTGCGCCCTTGAGGAGCTAGTCACAAAGTATTTTTATCCTTGGTTGTGTACCAAGGTTCATGAGAGACTAACTTGAAAATGGTTGTTAGTTGTTAGTTGTTAGTTGTTAGTTGACAGTTGACGGTTGACAGTGGGTCAGAAACATTTTTCATGGCTTGGTTGTGAGATTTGACCGTGGGGGGCAACCCAGTAGGGGCGGGGTTTCCCCGCCCGGGTTTCCTCGCCCAGGTTTCCTCGCCCGGAGGGAAGGAGTGAATAAGGGTAAGGCATACATAATTTGCATTTATAATTATAAAGAAAATATTAAGAATCGTATCCACCCACACAGACAATAGCTAAAAAATAAAATAATAGAACTTGTTTTTTTCCCAACAAAATAATAAGATATAGATAGTAGTTGGGTATACAGAAACCTTAATTTTTAGATAAAAAACTTAATATTTGCGTGGATGTGAGTACATATTAAGTTATGCAAAAAAGGTTGCTCAATATGATGCAAATGTTGATGGGTAATGGGTTTGGTGCTGAGTACATAAATGCTTAAGCCTAAACCCTATAAATACTAGTACCCTAGACAAGAAATACTAGTACCCTTAACCCAAAGAAAGTTTTAAATCCCTGTGATGCAGGGGTTAGAAGTTGGTGAGTACAACTTTAATAAATTTAATAAAATCAATAGCGATCGCTATCTTTGTCTGCTTGGGAGTCGCCTGATATAAGCAGAAAAATACATATTGCTCTTTTCGCCAGACAGTAGCGATGCAACAAACCTTTAATCGGACTAGGAATTCAACAATAGCAAAAACGCCGACTGGTGCAAAGACAGAAACCGGAAAATCTTCCTTTTTGGGTATTTTTTTGCAGCCAATGTGGAGTGATTTTCAAATTATCTTTGAGCGCGATCCGGCTGCACGTAATTGGCTAGAGGTGCTATTTTGTTACCCTGGCTTACATGCACTTGGCTTGCATCGTCTTGCTCACTATCTATATCGCCGTAGGGTAGCTTTCTTTCCCCGCTTTATTTCTCATTTAGCCCGGTTTTTGACGGGAATTGAAATCCATCCAGGGGCAGAGATTGGTAAGGGTGTATTTATCGACCACGGTATGGGTGTTGTGATTGGGGAAACTGCCATAGTTGGGGATTATTCCCTGATATACCAAGGTGTCACCCTGGGAGGAACTGGGAAAGAAAGTGGTAAGCGCCATCCTACCCTGGGAAAAAATGTGGTGGTGGGAGCAGGTGCAAAGGTTTTAGGTAATTTGGAAATTGGCGATCGCGTCCGGATTGGTGCTGGTTCTGTGGTGCTACGGAATGTCCCTGCTGATTCGACAGTGGTGGGGATTCCCGGTCGAATTGTTTCCCGTCGAGGGCAAGAACGGCTTTCTCCTTTGGAACATGGCAAACTTCCTGATGTGGAAGCTAGCATGATTCGTTCTTTGATTGCCCGGATCGAACACCTGGAAAAACAGCTACATAATCTCACCCATGATGGGAATGACTGACAAGTTAACCACAAGGAATATTAGTAATGTCTCAGCTTTGTAATTCATCAACTCCCAGGGTGCAAGTACTTGATATTCCCACAGGCGATCGCTGGCAAATTTATTCTCGTCTCCAAGAATTAAATATTAGGTGTTGGTGTCCTGTTGATGGTTCTTTACGGGTAGAAATTAGCACCGATATGGACGCTGTTCTCATTCGTAGTGTAGCCATGCAATTTACAGCTAGTCGCCAACAATTAATTGATTGGTTGGGGGAATGTTGGCAATTGTAATGAATTGTCAATTATGAGCCTCCGATTACCCTAATTTTCGCGCTAATAACCAATGAAAGCAACATTTTCTGACTCTAAACCTGTTAAGAGGTCTCTGTGTTGATGATGAGTGGAGCGATTGGTTTGATTGTTCCAGATTCAGCACTTCGTTTTTGATGATTTCAGGAGAATAGCGCGAGGAGTGAACCTAAGAAACAGACATGATTAATTTTTCTGAATATCTTGTTAATTAAATTCACATAAAAAAGTAGGTAAATTAGCTGTTACGATTTGTAGCTAACACTCATGATATCAGATATAGGCTCTGTATTTTACTAATATCAACCTGGAAATATATATAGCCTAATTTCGATGAATATTCTCTTAATTTATTCACCATGAATACAGAGAATATTGACACAGTCTAAAACAAGCAAAATTATCAGATTCATTATTCCTTGCTACAGAAGTTAAACCTACTATGATGGTAACCTATCACAGCGATCCAAAATTTCTCCATTTTTTACACCACGAGCTAGAATTACCTCGTGAGCACATAGCTGTAGCCGTGAAGAAAAAGGAAGTGAGTGATGGTCCTTTACCAATGCTCCTCTGGCAGTATGGTTTAGTTTCTTTAGAACAACTAGAAAGGATTTTTGATTGGTTAGAAGACCAAAATTAGTTGATTTCAGGTCAAAGATATTGAGACTCAATCTGAATTTTGCTGCAACACACCATTATGACCAAAAAAGGAAACCGCCATGATTTCTACTTTTTTAGCTGGACTCAGCATATTACTCTTTTTAGGGGTTATGAATACTTACATGAGTCACCGGCTGTTTATTGATGTCAACCCCGAAACTGGCAATAATAATTCTTAATTGCTGTCATTGAAGACTTCATTTCATCCGGATGGGTTCTAGGGGGTTGGTAATTGGTCATTTCAGTTAGCCTCCTGCGGAGGAGCTTCGCTAACAGTTAGCCTCCTGCGGAAGAGCTTCGCTAACAGTTAGCCTCCTGTGGAGGAGCTGCGCTAACAGTTATCAGTTAGCCTCCTGTGGAGGAGCTACGCGAACAGTTTCCCCATCGATCAATCGAGTGGCAACAATAGGAAAAAAGTTGTTTCCACCTCCACAAATAAAGTTTGGAGTTTGATACGGATTACTGTTTGGTCAGAGAATGAAAAATTTACCATCAAAATTAAAGATTTTTCATTTTGAATGATGCCATGACCCATTAACATTACCAATGCCATACGAGGAATTTTTGATATGTATCCAGTCCTAATTAATGACACTACACTGCGGGATGGCGAGCAAGCGGCAGGTGTGGCATTTAACTTACAGGAAAAAGTTGCGATCGCCAAGTTTTTGGATGCCATTGGCGTTCATGAATTGGAAGTCGGTATTCCGGCCATGGGTGCGGCAGAAACACGGGCGATCGCTGCCATTGCAGATGTGGGTCTAGAAGCGAAATTGCTCGGTTGGAACCGGGCAGTAATTTCTGATATTAAAGCTTCTATGGCTTGCGGTCTGAAGCGAGTACATATTTGTATCCCCGTTTCTGGAATCCAAATTGCTGCCAAATTTCACGGTCAATGGCGAGTCACCCTGCAACAGCTCAAAGATAGTATCAGCTTTGCCTTAGATCATGGTCTTTGGGTCGCGGTGGGGGGAGAAGATGCTTCTAGAGCGGATGATAACTTCTTGCAAGATGTTGCCATGTATGCCCAAGAATGGGGAGCTTCCCGATTCCGTTTTTGTGACACTGTAGGCATTCTCGACCCTTTTGTTACTTATGCCAAAATCAAACGATTGGTAATGAATTTATCCATACCAGTGGAGATTCACACCCATAATGACTTTGGTTTGGCAACAGCCAACGCCTTAGCAGGGATTAGAGCCGGTGCGGTATCGGTAAATACAACTGTGAACGGTTTAGGGGAACGAGCCGGGAATGCAGCTTTAGAAGAAGTTGTCATGGCACTCAAGCGCATCTACCACATGGACGTGGGTATTGATACACCCCGTTTATTAGAGCTATCTCGACTGGTTGCCGCAGCTTCCGGATGTAATGTACCACCTTGGAAAGCGATCGTGGGAGACAATACTTTTGCCCATGAGTCTGGCATCCATGCCCACGGGATCTTAAAGAACCCCACTACTTACGAGCCATTCGCTCCAGAAGAAGTAGGTTGGGAAAGACGTTTAGTGGTGGGTAAACATTCAGGTCGCCATTTGTTGTCTAATCTGCTACAAAAGCACGGCATTGTTCTCAATCCAAAAGAAACCCAAACAGTGTTAGAAGCAGTACGCAACGAATCAGTCAGGAAAAAACGCAGCCTCACTACCCAAGAACTATTGAATTTAGTAATGGAGCAGAGGTATTCCCATGCGATTGGATGAATTAGAGTTAAACCAACCGCCACACTTTGAAATTGGTGAAAAGGTAAGGGTACGCAAGCTACTGAAAAATGATGGTACTTTCCCTGGTCAGGAAATAGGGAAAGTACTAGCAAAGGTAGGTGATGTTGGCTACATTGTCAGCATCGGTACATATTTGCAAAAAGCTTATATTTATGCGGTGCATTTTCTCGACACCGGCTTTGTTGTCGGCTGTCGTAAATACGAGTTAGAGTCCCTGGATTATATAGACGAGGAGGAAGATTCATGAAAGTTATGTTGAGCAAAAATTCCGCCGGACATTTAATGGTTTATGTGGCGAAAAAGGACTTGGAAGAAGAAGTGGTGAAGCAAACGGATACAGCGGAAGGGAAAGTTTTGACCCTTGCTAATGGCTGGGAGTTAGCATTTCCCAATATGCCAGATCCTTTAAAACTACCCCAAACTTTAGAGGCTAGACGGCTCGCCTAAAACCTAGTGGGGGGAGTGGAGAATTAAATATTATATTCAACACTTTTCCCAAATCATAAAACTCCAATCTTCAGTGTCAACAGCTATATCACTCAACAATGGGCAATAAGTATCTGAAATTATCAGAATTTACAATTGAAGGCAAATTCCTCGGTTTTTTGCCAGAAAAGCGCGAAAAGAATAGGTATTTGCAATTACAAATTGAATCAGGAAATGTGGAGATTAAACTGCCTAAGAACTTGCGCCCTGTAGTGAGTGAATCTTTGACACCTGGAGAAGAAATTAGGGTTTTGGGTATTAGTAAGTTGCACTCTCAAACAGGTAAAATTAAATTAAAAGCTCAACAAGTATCGCCTATTTGTGAGAGTGAGAATCAAAAAAAAATCGTTCCAACTAAGGCGAAAATATTAGTTTGTCAAAAGTCTAGTTGTCGTAAGCGGGGCGGGCAAGGTTTATTATCAGAAATAGAAAAAACCTTATGCGATCGCGGATTGGAGGAATTGGTAGAAATCAAGCATACTGGATGTTTGAAGCATTGTAGTAGTGCCCCTAACTGTGTATTCCAGGTAGGTAAAAAACAATATAGGAAAATGCATCCAGAGGCGATCGTTAATATTTTATTACAAGAAAATAACTCTGCTATTTCTGAAAACACAAATAATTGTGCTGAGAAAAATGTCAGTTAAACTTCCTGAAGTCTAAATGACATCATGTCCAGTTAACACATATCTTGCACCTTCGATTGGAAGCGTAAGGTGGGCAGTGCCCACCTTACTACTCAATGCCTTGTATAGCCCTACCTATCTAGGGTTTGGGTGTTTTTTAAAATTGGGATGATCCAGGATTTTGAGCCTCTAGATGTTATAGCCTTGCACTTATTCAGTCAAAAAAAGCTGAAAACCCTTAAGCGATTGCCCAACTTTTATGATGCCGGAGGGCTGTAAGAGCATCGCCTGAAACCCTTATTCATACGTCCGCAGACAAAAGTTTGTGATTTACAGACAGTTCCTTTCTAACGGCATGGACCCAAATTTTGAAAGAACTCACCTGTGCTTGCAGATACCCCCTGCGTTTCCTGGTTCACGCAGAACCAGAACATGGGCTGAGGATTTGGCACGACAGGTGTACCAAGACTAACGCTAGAGAAGCCTTGAGTATACCCGTTCTTGTTCAGGATCTCAATCGCCTCGGGGAGCCTGATTTTACCTTGAGGTAGCGGTACGTAACTAGACCCGACCCAGTGTCCAATGAGTTCTGGTTTCCCAAACTGACCATCAGAGTAAGTGAGCTGAGCAGTCTTCCCTTCAATCTCAGTCAAAGCTCTGAAAGTCCAATTCTTCAGATCCTCTTCCTTCATCGCAACACCAGAGTTCGGTCTACCAGTTGCGCCAAATAGAATCGAACCTGGGTATGACTTTTCAAAAATAGCATTAGCCTTTTTGATTAGTTCAAGATAGCCCTGAATTCCACTCTGTACCATTTTGCACCTCTTCAATTTTGATATAGAGAGCATTGAGGTTGTGGTAATTGATATCCACATCACCTTAGAGGATGTTAGATAGGTTTTAAGTAACCTTTTTGACTTTTTCAAACCTCCTCTTACAGGCTTTCTAAGTATAGTTTTTAAACTTAGAGAAAAAATCTTCCAAAAGTATGAACTTGTTTTGAACAAGCCCTAAGCTAATAGACTTCTCCGGAAAAGAATGTAGAGACGTAGCAATGCTACGTCTCTACAAGGGTTTTGGCGTTCCGCATATTTAATTTCCAACAGAGGTCTAATCGTTATTCAAATGTCCCGACTGGTTTCCAGCCTCCAGGCTGTAAAATCATACTGGGAGGCTCTGCCTCCAGAAACTTGACGAGAGGCAGAGTCTCTGGAAATGCGTTCCTAGGAGGGATATAGCGATCGCGTAATTTGGTATCATGGTAAGTGACAACTCTCACCGCTAACCGCAAGCGGTGTAGCGGGAGCATCTCAAATTCACATAAGAGACTTGCTGCTTTACAGGCTGACTAACGCCTAAGCCTCCACAGCCAGGAATCGGTAGTCCAACCGACCCAAGGTTAAGAAGATTAATTGCACTATTCCAGTCCCGGTCAATGACCAATCCACAAGAGCAATTATGAACACGAACAGCCAAGGTTTTTTCAACTCTTGCACCACAACCAGAACAATTGATACTTGTTCGGATGGGGTTAACTCCTTTTGTGTGCTTGCCGCGTTTTACCGCTACTGCTTGCATGATTTGAAGAAATGCGCTCCAAGCGACATCTAGTATCGACTTAGCTAGTCGTGTCCTAGCTAGTCCTTTGATATTCAGGTTTTCAAAAATAATTAAGTCATAGGATTTAACCAACCAATGAGCAACTTGATAATGAAACTCTTTTCTTTGTCTTGCAATGTGCAAATGAAGCCTAGCTATTTTATTGACTTGTTTTTGGTAATTTTTAGACCCCTTGGTTTTGCGTGCAAGCTTACGCTGTTGTCGAGCTAAAACCGATTGCGCTTTGCGGTAATACTGTGGTACTTCAATGCTTTGTCCATCGGCAGTAGTTAAAAATTTCTCAAGTCCAACATCTATGCCAGTAGCAGTTTTAATTTCATTAATAGGTAATGCAGTGGGTACGGTTTTATCTTCTAAAGAAAAACTTACATACCAACCATCTGCTTTTTTGAGGATAGTCGCTTGCTTAATGTCAAATCCGTCTGGTGAGGCAGTCCGGTCTTGGGGGTTTCCTCCATCAGGAACTGCCGAACCGCGAAGGGGAATTGGTCGATGTAGTATAACCTCAATTTCCCCAATCTTGGACAATTTGAGAATGTTATCTGTTAAGTGCGCTCCTGCTTTGGCAGAGTTGACACGAGGAAAAGTGAATGAGCAGATATCACCACGTTTTTTAAATCTTGGTCGTCCTCCCCTCTTGCCATTTTTATCTGGTATTAACCACCGCTTCCATGCCTTGTCTAACCTAATTAAGTTCTGTTGCTGACAGTCAGCATAAATGTTCTTGTATTCAGGAAATAGCTCTTTTGTTTGTTTGAGGTCACTAGCTTGTGTATAGTAATCAACCTTGTGGGGTATTTCGCCAATCGGCTCAAGAACTAAACTGCAACGGTCGATTTGCGACCTTGTTCTATTTAGCCAGTCCAATCTTTGCCCTAATGCGTAGTTGTAATGACGACGCAGCAACTCGCCCCAGGTATCAAGTGTGACAACCTGCTGTTGGGTGGGGTTGAGCTTGTACTGGTAAGTTAGTAACATCTAGTCATAATACCATTTAGTGGCATGAGTTACAACGTAGGACATAGAGCAGTTTATAGCTTAAATATTCATTTAGTGTTTGTGACTAAATATCGCAGAAAAGTAATTACTCAGCCTATACTTAATCGATTGCAGGAAATATTTGAAAACTAAGGGAAAAGTCAACCCCCTTTGGGGAAATTCAAAATATTTCCTACAGAAACGCTACGCGAAAAAAAATCAAAAGTGACAGGAGATAAGGGTAAGGTGGGCAATGCCCACCCTGCTACTACAATTGGTATTAAGATTCCCCGATTAGTTTTAATTTAATAATGTATAATCCATTTCCTGGGATGAATCCATATTTGGAAATGCCAGAATTATGGCATCAGGTACACAATCGTTTGATTGTAGCCATTGCTGATGAACTGACTCCGCAAATTGTCCCGAAATATCGCGTATCTATTGAGGAGCGAGTTTATACTAGTGTGGCAGATATCTTGATGACAGGGATTGCAGATGTGGCGGTTTCCCTTCGTCAGGAATCTATCCCAGGGAATACCATTACAGCAGCTAAACTTACTGAACCTGCGAAGGTATCTGTACCCATACCAGAAGAAATTACCGAAAGATTTCTGGAAGTACGTTCTACTCAGACTGGGGAGGTAGTTACGGTAATTGAGATACTTTCTCCTAAAAATAAGCGTGGTAAGGAAGGAAGGGAAGCTTACGAAAGGAAAAGGCACAAGATTTTCGCTTCTAATACTAGTTTAGTAGAAATTGACTTGTTAAGGGGTGGTGAACCAATGCCTGTTTTGGGGGCTGTTGACACTGGTTATCGCATCTTGGTAAGTCGAGGATACCGCAGACCAGAAGCAGATTTATATACTTTTGGGTTAAAAAATGTAATTCCCACTTTTCCAGTCCCCCTAAGGAAAGGAGAAGTTGAGCCAGTAGTGGATTTACAGAGTTTGTTAAATGAGGTGTATGCAAAGGCACGTTTTGATTTGGCTATTTCTTACTCCCAACCTGTAAAGCCAACTTTGTCACCAGAGGAGGAAGTTTGGGCGAAGGAGATTTTGGAGAGGGGAGAGGGTTGAAGATGTTTTTTATGAAAAAATCGCAATTCACCATCTTATCACAACAGAGCTAAAATAAAGTAAGTATCACTACAACCCAGTTCGTTCATATGGTATCTCAGTTTGCAGCTTATTGCTTCTGTTGAGGTGCCAAGGAGGGATCTGTCAGCACCCCGCTCTAAAGAGACGGAGCTTCAAGCCCCTATCTTTAGGTAGCTGACCAGCCGTGCGTCTTAACTGACTACGTTATCAGCAAGTGCCAAAGTTCCTACCTTGGAATGCGTTGGTCGCCAGTTCCAAGCTCTAGAACCTGAGCGTTAAACAGCTTTACGAGGGGTAAGGCAGTGCGTTGAGGAAGTGCCGACTGATAACATTGGCGAGGCGCACTTTACTGGAGTAGCAAGGCAATTCCCGGCATACAGGGAAGTGGGTAAGTACTACTCCTCTGCTTACCTATCCCCGAAAGGGGTACGGCT
>JASJCJ010000033.1 GCA_030066045.1 Calothrix sp. MO_167.B12 | reverse complement strand
AAACGCCGCTCTCGCAGCAAAAAGCGTTTGCCGGGGAACTCGTTAGGCGAGCAATTAAACCTGTTCGATGTAGATAAGATAGTTAATCCTAACTTCTAACTATCTGAATCCCACTCCCTTTAGGGGTGGGAGTAGTCAATTATTATTTAACCAAAGTCCTTTTCGGTACCTGCTGTGCCAAACAGTTGAAGATACCTCCTCCATGCTGCAAGATAGCCTTGGCTGTCAAACTCACTACTTTATGCTGAGGAAAGCAGCTCGCTACAATACTACGCGCCACTTCGTCCGTTGGATCTTCAAAAGCGGGTACAATTACACTGTGTGTCGTCACATAAAAATTAGCATAGTTTGCACAAACTAGCCCTTCTATTCGACTAAAATCGGCAAAGTCCTCAGTAACAGCATTTTTGATAGTCTGCTGCGGTAATGGGAGAAAAACGAGGCGATTTGCACCAAAGTATTTACTTAGCTGCTCATAATTGTCTTGAAGCGCATGAAAATGAGGGTTGCACCTATCCTCTGTGTGATTAATCAAGATATTACCACTTGGTGTGAAACGGGCAACCATATCGATATGTCCATCTGTATGATCTCCCACCAAACCATTATCCAACCAGACTAACCTTTCTAGTCCAAAATAATCTTTGATGATTTGGCTTAATTGCTCTTCATCTAATCTGGAGCGATTCGGGTTTAACAAGCAGCAGCGAGTTGTCAGCCCAGTTCCCTTCCCATCCACCTCAACTGCTCCCCCCTCCAAAATCACAGGCACATCAAAAAAATTATCTACCCCCATAAGCTCCAGCAGTTTATAACCTGCTGTACAATCCTGGCTATGGGAAAACTTTCCACCCCAGCCATTAAACTGCCACTTTACGGGTATCAGATGCTCTGAACCTTTCTGTATCAGTTGAATGGGAGCAATGTCACGCATCCAGATATCATCGAGGGCTACCGTTGCCAGACGAAGATTAGCCCAACCAGAGGGGCTAAGAAACTCATCACGCTGTGCCTGTGCAAAACTCTCCTCTTCTCCAGGAGCCAAAAGCAATAGCACTAGTTCATCTTCCATAATCCTTCGGAGAAAAGCCATGAACTCACGCCGCACCTCAGCCAATGCTCCCTGCCACTCACTTTCTCCGAAGGGCCAGGCTAAAATTGTCAATTCATGGGCTGCCCATTGAGCTGGCATATAAAAACCCTTTTTCTTAGGATTATAATTCAGTCTTTGCATCGACTAACCTCAATCTCATTAAGTAATAAGTAATAAGTAATAAGTAATAAGTTAGGACTTACGCAACTGGAATATTTTTTGGCGTAGGGTGCGTGAGGTACGAAAGTATTTGAACGTAGCAATAAGACTTATAACGTTACGCACCAACCACTTATTGTGACAATTACGTAAGTCCTGTAAGTAATAAGTAATAATTTATTTACCATGAAAGGTACGGAAGAGCCATATTTTTCATTAATAACCAGGGAATTCAATTTCCGACTTGGGTGGCTACTCTTAAAATAGTGATATAGCCACCTGTTCCACTGTGTATTCATCATCAAATTAGGGGTTAAAATTGTATGATTATGCAAGCTGAATCAAAAAAGATTTATACACCTGAAGAATATCTGGAGTATGAAGTTAATTCCCCAGAACGCCATGAATACATCAACGGTGAGGTTGTCCTCATGACTGGTGGAACCCCAAATCATAATACAATTACGGGTAACTTCCATGCTGCGCTCAACTTTACCCTGAAGCGTCAACCCTATCGAGTCTTTGTCACAGATCAAAGGCTATGGATTCCGAACCAGCGTATTTATACTTATCCTGATGTGATGGTGGTTCAAGGAGAATTAGAGCTACAACAAGGAAGACGAGACACAATTACTAATCCATTAATGATTGCTGAGGTGCTGTCTGCATCTACCAGAAGCTACGACAAAGATAAAAAGTTTGCAGCCTATCGAACCATTGACAGTTTTCAAGAATATCTTCTCATCGACCAGTACACCATGCATGTGGAACAATATTTTAAGAATGGTAACAAAAGCTGGACTTTTTCAGAATATGATGGAGCTGATACAGTAATATCCCTAAATTCGTTTCCCTTGGAGATTTTCCTGGCAGATATTTACGATAAAGTTGAATTTGAAGGGATAGAATCGGACGTTCGTCAACAAGATAAAGAATAATTGATCGCGAAGTTCAGATAATTTGATTAGTGTTTCAGAATAAAATTAGAAATTGGTAAGCTTTCCCAACTGAGATTTCTCGATGATTGAGGCGATGAAGATAGACCAGCATTCGCAAATAAGCTAACAGCAAAGGTCAATGCGATCGCTAATAGTAGTTTTTCACCCATAATCCCTCTCTCTCACACCATGATAAAAACTATCCCTATAAATATATATGGCGGATTTTGGGCTTTATCCCAGTGATAACCACAGCTGAGAAGAGTGATATTAAATAAGTATTGCTGTGATTGGTGTCACTGACCAAATAATTGTAGCGTTGCTGAATCCATAGCGTGAAAATTATTTTGCATGATTCCAAAACCCTTGTTCGATGGCGTTGGAATGCAACGTCACCGAGCACCCCATATTTATACTTCAAATCTGTAACGCCATAATTGGTAATTGGTTTGCGATTTATGCTACGGCATAATTGCACCAGTGAAGTTAGCACCATCTAAGAGCGCTTCATGCAAATTAGCACCTTGAAGTTGGGTGTGACTGAGATTTGCACCCCTCAAATCTGCTCTTCTCAAATCCGCATTAGTAAGGTTGGCATGATTCAGGTTTGCTCCACTGAGATTAGCACCACCCAAGTTGACACCGCTTAAATTCGCATGCTCTAAATTTGAACCCCCTAAATTGGCATTTTGTAAATCCATTCTTCGCAAATCTTTACCTCGCCAATCAACACCACCGAGATTTTTTGGGGATGGTTTTACTTGTGTGGGAGTTGATGGTTTTACTTGTGTGGGAACTATGGGTGTATTTGGAGTTGTTAATGATGGTGCTGAAGTTTCCACTGGTGGTGTTGAAGAATATTCTTTGGTTGATGATGTATCTGATGATGTATCTGATGATGTATCTGATGATGTATCTACAGCTCTCAATGCCAAGTAAATACTTACTCCCACGAGCATGGTTGCCCCTGTAAGGACAGAAGCAAGGGAAAATAGTAATAATTGACGTTGATTTTGCTTTGACATGGTTGAGGGAGAGGGAAGGAGTGGGGGAGTGAAGGAGGGAAGGAGGGAAGGAGTGAGGGAGTGGGGGAGTGAAGGAGGGAAGGAGTGAGGGAGTGGGGGAGTGAAGGAGGGAAGGAGGGAAAGAAGAAAATAACTGATAACTGATAACTGATCACTGATAACTGTTAACAGATGACCGAATCTGTCACCCACTGCGGTAGTCTAGATGAAAGTGAATTAATCTCCTGATTTGACATCTTAGTTTATGACATCTGTTGTTTCCGGTTCTAACCGCACTATTCGTATTGGTTCCCGTAAAAGCCAATTGGCTCTGGTTCAAACCCGTTGGGTAAAAGAAGAACTCCAGAAATCCTTTCCTGATATCACTTTTGAAGTCCATACCATGTCTACTCAAGGTGACAAAATTTTGGATGTCGCCTTAGCTAAAATTGGCGATAAAGGACTGTTTACCAAAGAGTTAGAGCTGGGAATGATTAATCAGGAGATTGATTTTGCAGTCCATTCTCTCAAGGATTTGCCGACTAATTTGCCAGAAGGTTTGACTTTAGCCGCAATTACTGAACGGGAAAATCCAGCAGATGCTTTAGTTGTAAGC
Organism: Calothrix sp. MO_167.B12; assembly: GCA_030066045.1. Taxonomy (GTDB): domain Bacteria; phylum Cyanobacteriota; class Cyanobacteriia; order Cyanobacteriales; family Nostocaceae; genus Calothrix_A. Next base: position 32,949 of record JASJCJ010000033.1, on the reverse strand, counting down.
GAAAAACACAAGGATAAGCAAATTGATACTTTACCTGCTGGTGCTGTTATCGGTACATCTTCTCTAAGAAGGTTGGCACAACTACGTCACAAGTATCCCCACTTTACTTTTAAAGATATACGTGGTAATTTAAACACTCGTATGAAAAAGTTGGATGATGGGGAATATGATGCCATAATCTTGGCAGTTGCTGGCTTAGAACGGTTAGGAATGGGCGATCGCGTTCATCAAGTCATACCCAGTGATATTTCCCTCCACGCCGTCGGACAAGGGGCTTTAGGCATTGAATGCCGTGCTGATGACACGGAATTAATATCCCTATTAAAAGCCATCGAACACCCCCAAACCCGCGATCGCTGTTTGGCAGAACGCGCTTTTCTACGAGTTTTGGAAGGCGGCTGTCAAGTTCCCATAGGTGTAAATACTGAGATTAATGGTGATACATTAACACTAAAAGGTATAGTTGCTAGTGTGGATGGACAAAGGTTGGTTAAAGATACTATCACTGGTGCGTCAAAGGATGCTGAACAACTGGGTAGTCAGTTAGCAGAGAGTTTACGCCAACAGGGTGCCCAGGAGATTTTAAACGAAATCTTGGCTGAGGTTGGGAGAGATTCCTAGTACCGTTGCGCGGAAGTCAAAAGTCAAAAGTATTGTGTTCTCTAGCTTTGACCATTGATAAATGGTTGGTTTATTTCCGCCTACCCGTGCTAGTGTTCAAGCAACCCAACATTGTTTGTCTTATTGCAAATCCATTGTAGGGGCGCTGCGGATCGCGCCCTTGTCATTGGTAAAATTATGTTCATAAATCACCTAATTCCTTAATAGTCAGCAAATGCGAGCCAGATTTAAGGAAATTTCTGTTGCATAGCAGGTTTGCCAGCAACTATACTTCGCATATCAAAAATGGTGCTAAGTCCACTAAAATACATAGGCATAATCGGGGAACACAGGTTATCATGCAGATTCTATTTGTGGCAGCTGAGGCTGCTCCCATTGCAAAAGTGGGTGGTATGGGCGATGTAGTGGGAGCACTACCCAAGGTTCTGAGAAAAATGGGTCATGATGTGCGTATCTTCATACCCTATTATGGTTTTTTGGCAGACAAAATGGAAATTCCCGAAGAACCAATTTGGTGGGGATATGCCATGTTTCAGGACTTTGCTGTTTATGAAACAGTGTTGCCTGGTACTGATGTGCCTCTGTATTTATTCGGGCATCCTGCTTTTGACCCCCGGCGAATTTATTCTGGAGAGGATGAGCCTTGGCGTTTTACTTTTTTTGCCAATGGAGCGGCTGAATTTTGTTGGAATTATTGGAAACCAGAGATAATTCACTGTCATGATTGGCATACGGGTATGATTCCTGTATGGATGCACCAATCCCCAGATATTAGTACGGTATTTACTATTCACAATCTGGCGTATCAAGGACCTTGGCGTTGGTATTTAGATCAAATTACTTGGTGTCCTTGGTATATGCAAGGACATAATACTATGGCAGCGGCGGTGCAATATGCAAATAAGGTAAATACTGTTTCTCCTACTTATGCTGCCCAAATTCGGACAGCTACTTATGGCGAAAAATTAGAAGGTTTATTATCTTTTATCGGTGATAAAATGTCCGGTATCCTCAACGGGATTGATACTGATGTTTATGACCCGGCTAATGATAAATATATTGCCCAAACCTTCACTCCAGATACTTTAGATAAACGTAAGGCGAATAAAATAGCATTACAGGAAGAAGTAGGGTTAGAAGTGAACTCTAATTCCTTTTTGGTAGGGATGGTAACGCGGTTAGTAGAGCAGAAAGGTATTGACTTAGCCCTGCAAATACTCGATCGCTTTTTGGCATATACTGATGCCCAGTTTATCATTTTAGGTACGGGCGATCGCTATTATGAAAGTCAGTTGTGGCAAATGTCATCCCGTTACCCTGGACGCATGGCGACTTATTTGCTCTACAATGATGCTCTATCCCGGCGTATTTATGCAGGTTCTGATGTCTTCCTCATGCCTAGCCGGTTTGAACCTTGTGGTATTAGTCAAATGATGGCCATGCGCTATGGTTGTGTACCTATTGTTAGACGAACAGGGGGATTAGTAGATACAGTATCTCACCACGAACCTATGCCTGAAGCAGGTACTGGTTATTGTTTTGATAGATATGAACCCCTAGATTTATTTACCTGTATGATTCGGGCTTGGGAAGGTTTCCGTTACAAAGATAAATGGCAAACTTTACAACAACGAGGTATGAAAGAGGACTTTAGTTGGTATAAATCTGCCAAAGAGTATGTGAAAATGTACAGGTCTGTTTTAGGTTTACCAGAAGAGGAAGAAGAACCAACACCAGAGCAGGTAGATGTAGCTTGAGAGTCAGGTTGTGAAGGAGTGAAAGAGTGTAGACACGAAGTGGCTTCTCGTAGACACGCAGTGGCTTCTCGAAGAGTAGAGTAGGAGTGAAAGAGTGTAGACGCGGTAGCGGCTTCCCGTAGGGTAGGAGTGAAAGAGTAGGGGCGCTGCTGCTTACGCCTAGAGTGAAGGAGTGATGTGATAATGTGTTGTACCATAATCTCCTTACCTCCTTACCTCCTTACCTCCTCATCTCCTCCGCATCCTCTACATCCTCCGCATCCTCTACATCCTCCGCATCCGTGTAATCAGTGTAATCCGTATAATCCGTGATCATTGTTTGAGTTGTGTTTAAATTTTTTGCTGACCGGGGTGGTACATTTACAGATATTATTGCTGTTACGAGCGATCGCTCAGTTATCAATAAACTTTCTCAGCATAGAGAACGTTTTTTAATTGTTCCTCTTCCCAACCAACAATGGATAATAGTCTACAAATTACTTTCAGAAAATCCCGAACAATACCAAGATGCGGTGATTCAGGGTATTAGGGATGTAATTGGTATTTCCAGCAATGAACCTATCCCCACTGAAGCTATAGAAGTTGTCAAAATGGGGACAACGGTAGCAACCAATGCATTGTTAGAAAGACAAGGGGAACGGGTTGTACTTCTAATTACTAAAGGGTTTAAAGATGCGTTGAGAATTGGCTACCAAAACCGCCCTAATATCTTTGCTCGTCATATAATTTTACCTACCATGCTTTACGAACAAGTTGTTGAGGTAGAAGAGCGATATGATGCCCAAGGAAATGAATTAACCCCGGTAAATATTGAGCAGGTTACACAAGATTTAGAAACAATTTATCATACTGGAATTCGTAGCTGTGCTATTGTTTTAATGCATAGCGATCGCTATCATGAACACGAACAACAAGTTGCTGCGATCGCTCGAAAAATTGGCTTTACCCAAATATCTGTATCCCATCAAGTTAGTCCTTTAATGAAGTTGGTGAGCAGGGGAGATACAACAGTTGTAGATGCCTATTTAACTCCTATTTTACGTCACTATATTAACCAAGTGACCAGTCAATTACCTAATGTCAGATTAATGTTTATGAAGTCTGACGGTGGGTTAACTGATGCCGAACAATTCCAAGGAAAAGATAGTATTTTGAGTGGTCCTGCTGGGGGTATTGTTGGCGCAGTACAAACTAGTAAAAGGGCTGGTTTTGACAAGATAATTACCTTTGATATGGGAGGAACGAGTACGGATGTTGCCCATTTTAAAGGTGAATACGAACGCCAGTTAAATACGGAAATTGCTGGTGCGCGGATGCGAGTTCCCGTATTAGCAATACACACCATTGCTGCTGGTGGTGGTTCTATTCTTTCTTTTGATGGTTCTAGTTATCGTGTGGGACCAGAATCTGCGGGTGCAAATCCTGGTCCTGCTAGTTATCGACGGGGTGGTTTATTGACAGTTACAGATGCCAATATTATGTTAGGTAAAATTCATCCCCAATATTTTCCTGCTGTTTTTGGAGTTGATGGAAATTTACCCTTAGATAAAGATATTGTTATTCAAAAATTTACCCAATTAGCACAAAATATAGGAGCAGCGACAGGAAATTATCGTACACCTGAAGAAGTAGCAGATGGATTTATTTCTATTGCCGTGGAAAATATGGCAAATGCTATTAAAAAAATTAGTTTGCAAAGGGGTTACGATGTCAGCGAATATGCTCTTTGTTGCTTTGGTGGTGCGGGGGGACAAGTTGCTTGTTTAATTGCTGATACTTTAGGGATGAAAAAGATATTTCTTCATCCTTATGCTGGCACTCTTTCTGCTTATGGTATGGGGTTAGCTGATGTGAGAGCGACTAAAGTTAGAGGAGTGGAACAGGAATTAAATCAAGCATTAATTCCTCAATTAAAGCAGTTAATAGCATCTTTAGAAGCTCAAGGGACAAATGAATTAAATCATAATGTAGCAACTCTTGCCCAAGAAGTTGTGCTAAAAGTGAATTTAAAATATCAAGGTACTGACTCTACTTTGACTATTGATTTTGCATCAGATATGACCAAGATGCAAAAAGACTTTGAAATTGAGCATCAATCTCGCTATGGTTTCATTCAATCAGAAAAAGCATTAATTGTGGAGTCGGTATCGGTGGAAGTAATTCAAAAAATGGATACTCCCGAAGAACCTTTAATGATTCGTACTCGTTCCGAAAATATAGCACCTCAATCTCTGGAAGTAGTACAAATGTTTGCTGCTGAACAATGGAATGATACCCCGGTGTATCGCCGGGAAGATTTGCAACCGGGAGATACTATTAAAGGTGCTGCAATTATTGTGGAGCAAATTAGCACTATTATAGTTGAGCCAGAATGGGAAGCAAAATTAACTGAGCGTAATCATTTGATTTTAGAGCGTTGAACAAGTTACTCCCTTCCCGGCAGAACATTACCTATAATGTAGTGGTTCATGGCATTAGTTCTGAGAAGCGAAGGAATTAACCGCAAAGGCGCAAAGTACGCAAAGGAAGAGAAAGAGAGGATAAATTTGGAACCTGGTTTACCTATCAAAATTAATGCGATAGACCAGTAGTGCTTCACCAATGAAACTTTGCTGGGTAAATCAACTTTTCTCAAAATCTTCTTTCCTTCTGACTTCGCGCCCTTCGCGCCTTTGTGGTTCATTTATTCTACCCTTCACAGTTGCCTTGGTGGACTAGTACCGCTGCGCGGAAGTCAAAAGTCAAATGTTATCCTTAAAGAAGTCGGGGATTTGAACCTACGAATTTTGACAGATTATCTGGGTAATTTCCGGTATTCAGAAGTACCACGGTGAAGTAGCTATAATTGATAGCTAGTAACCAGTGTATTCTCCCATGTCCCTCACTTTTACCTTTGCTCTCAGTCAAAGCCAAACTTTTGAGCTGAGATGCGACTATGGTACTCGTCGTCTGGATACAACAGCTTTAGCTCAACTTATAGAACTGTGTGAGGCAAAATATTACTCCCAAAAAATCGATAACACCACACAGTTAACAAATATTGGACGGGAGTTGTATTCATGGTTGGATGGAAAGGAAGGATGGTTACGCAGAGCTTTGGAGGAGACGGACGAACAAGTTATTTACCTGGATTTAATTCAAACCAGTGAGGCACAAGGTTTAAACCCGCAAACCCAAAAAGTAGCGTTGGGTTTGGCTCATCTGCCTTGGGAATTATTACACAATGGCACAGTATTTTTACGAAATATATTACCCGTGCGTTCTGTGCAGCAAAGGACTAGTCATGTTCTTGGGAAACAAAATCGTCCGTTGCGGTTGCTATTTATGGCGACTTCCCCAGAATACCCAGGTATTGCACCGTTACAATTTGAGCAGGAAGAGGCGAATATTCTCCAAGCTACGGAAAGGCAACCTTTGGCGTTGGTGGTGGAAGAAAGCGGTTCGGTGGCAGAGTTAGCTAATTTGGTGCAATCCTACCCAGAAGACCATTTTGATGTGTTTCACCTTACTGGGCATGGGGTGATTTATACGGAAAAGGCTTTTGGTAAGTTGCTGCCGAAGGGTAAGAAAATAGAAGAATATACCCCCTGTTTTATCACTGAGGATGAGGTGGGGAATGTGGTCTTAACTACTGCGGAAGATTTAGGTAAGGCTTTTAAACGGCGTTTCCCACGGGTAATTTTCCTTTCTGGTTGTCACACAGGACAATTGGCGAATCAAGGGACTGTTCCGTCAATGGCACAGGCTTTGGTGAAAGCAGGTGCGGGTGTGGTTTTGGGTTGGGCGCGTCCGGTTTTTGACAGGACTGGTATTATTGCTGCCCAGGCATTTTATCAAGCTTTGGCGACGGGGGCGACGGTGGAGGATGCAGTCAAAGCAGCACAGCAGGAGATGATTGAGGAGGAACGCTCGGATTGGCATTTATTGCGGATTTATCGGGATACTCGCCCCATTGAGGAGTTGGTAACGCCACTGAGAACTAAAAAGCGAGAGAGGCTGAGATTTACACCACCGGAAAGGGAATTTCTGGATGAGAATAATTTGGTGAAAGTTGCCAGTCGCCGGGAATTTGTGGGACGGAGAAGGGCTTTGCAAAGATGTTTGAGAGCTTTACAGCAAACTAGCGACAATATTGGCGTGTTTATTGCCGGGATGGGTGGTTTAGGTAAAAGTTCCTTGGCGGCGCGGTTGTGTACGCGGGTGCAGTCCCAACGGGAGAATTTTCAACGGGTGGTGTTGGTTGGTGTGGTGGATGAGGTGGGTTTATTAAATCAGCTGTCGAGTAAATATCAACGGTTTGCTGGTGTTCCTGGGTTGTTGAATGAGCCGGGGATTTCTTTACAAGGGCGATTGCAGAACTTTTTGGCAGAGATAGAAGACACCCACGATATGCCGTTGTTATTGGTTTTAGATGACTTTGAGCAGAATATTCCCCAAGCAAATATTGCCGATGGTAGTTTGCGGATGTCCCAGGCTGCATACAGCGTTTTAGAGGCTTTGTGTGGGGCTTTGGCGGAAAACCAAGGGGAAAGTCGGTTAATTGTCACCTGTCGCTATCTCAAGGAGGATATTTTACCAGCCCATAGCCTGCATTTGGAAAGTTTAGCAGGGATGGGGAAGGGGGATATTAATAAGATTGTCCGGGATTTGGAGCAGGGAGTTAAGGAAAAAGTACAAGAAAAGAGGATAATTAGAATTGCCGACGGAAATCCACGGTTGTTGAAGTGGTTGTTGGATGTGGTGCAGCAACCGGGGATTGATGGGGAGGATTTGCTGAAGCAGTTGGAACAGACACAGCAGGAATTTCGCGAGAATATTTTGGCTCGGATGCTGTTGGATGGGTTGGAGGATGGAGAAAGGCAGTTTTTAGCGCAGTTGAGCGTGTTTCGGTTGCCTGTGAGGGAAGAGATTGTTTCGTCTATCTGGTTCCCAGACTCCGGCTGGGAATCCACATCAAGAGGCTCTGCCTCAACAGATACGGGAGGCAGAGCCTCCCAAACTGCATTCCCAGGTGGAACCAGGGAACGAGAAGGACGAGAACGAGAACAAAGGGAAATCCTCACAAAACTAACCAGCCTCAGTCTGGTAGAATCAGCCACGGTTTATGCGACGCAGGAGCGAGAATATCGGGTGACGAGGGTTTTAGAACCGTTGCTGTCAAATGTGTTAACCCAGGAGGAATGGCAAACCACCAGGAAAGCCGCAACCCAGAGTATTTATAAAAGTTGTTGGGAAGAGTCAGGAGATACCTACAACGAAGAACAAGCACGGGAAATTGTCAGGTTAGGGGTGTTGGCGGAAGAGAAAGAAATCGCCGTCACCGTTGGGGATGCAATGGCGACAAATTGGGTGAATGGTAGCCGCTATGTGGAAGCGTGGGAATTATGCCGGGATATTCTTCAACTAGGGGAAGATTACCGAATTTTAGGAACTGTTGCTAGGGCGGAGTCAACTTTGGGTTTGGTTGGGGAGGCGCTCACCCACTATCAAACAGCTTTAGAACTTTGTCCAGAGGACGATGATTTAACCATAAAAGCCTCCATTATCCACAATATGGCCCTTTTAAAGGCACAACAGGGAGAAATCGAAGATGCGATCGCACTTTACAACCAATCCCTAGAAATTACAGAATCCATCAACAATGTCAGAGGAAAAGCCGCTACCCTGCACGAAATGGCTGGTTTAAAGACACAACAGGGAGAAATAGAAGATGCGATCGCACTTTACAACCAATCCCTAGAAATTACAGAATCCATCAACGATGTGCAAGGGAAAGCCACAACGCTGAACAACATCGGTTATTTAAAAGAACAACAGGGAGATATAGAAGCTGCGATCGCTCTTTACAACCAATCCTTAGAAATCGAAGAATCCATCAACGATGTGGGAGGAAAAGCCGCTACCCTGCACCAAATGGCAGGTTTAAAGGCACAACAGGGAGAAATTGAAGATGCGATCGCTCTTTACAACCAATCCCTAGAAATCAAGGAATCCATCAACGATGTCAGAGGAAAAGCCGCTACCCTGCACCAAATGGGACATTTAAAGGCACAACAGGGAGAAATTGAAGATGCGATCGCTCTTTACAACCAATCCCTAGAAATCAAGGAATCCATCAATAATGTGCAAGGAAAAGCCCCAACTCTGAATAATTTGGCTAAATTAGCTTATCAAACTGGAGATATACCAAAAGCAGTAGAACTATTGCAGCAAGCTGCTCAAGCCTTCGCAGAAATCCACGCTTACGTAGATTTACGCCAGATTTTGTATAACTTAGGCATTGCAGATGAAAGTAAGGGAATTATCTATTTAGCTCAAGCTGTATGGTTGTGTCTGCGGGTGGAGATACCTTTGATAAATGCCGTGGATACTCTTGAGGCGATGTACAATCTAGTACCCCAAGGTGATGAAATGGAAGCTTTGTTGGGTGCGACTGCGGTGTATTTGTATCAGTTGAGATCCTCGCTGGGTTTAGATCCTCGACTTCTTGAAGAAGTCTGGGATCTGAGCGTCAAAATTTTAACGGGTGCGGCGGCTGCTCAAGGGATTGAGACGGAGGAAGATTTTAAGACTTGGTATGTGCAGCAAGGGTTGAATGATGCTGAATATTTTATCCCGCGATTGGTGGAGAAGTTGGAGGAGATAGTTGGGGATGGGTGGTTGTTTGAGCGGTTTTAGATCCCCTGGGTTGAGGGACAAAACCCAACAAAATCAGCTGTTGGGTTACTCTACGAGAAGCCTCCCTCCGGTCGTCTACACTTCGTTCTACCCAACCTACATTTCGGGAGCATCCCAATTTTTCCAAAATATTATGTAGTGGGAGCATCTTGCTCCCTGGATATCTAATGCGGGCAAGATACCCCGAAGTCGCTACAACGGGGGGAACCCCCCTACGGGTTCGGTAGTTGTTCATGGGGGAAACCCCCAAGACCACACTACCTCACCGCAACGCGCTTCTCTTCGCACTACAATCTTTAATATTTGGGATGTTCCCTACATTTCATTGAACTGTATTGGGTTAAAAATTCGGGGTTCTTGTTTCTCTCCAATGATTTAGGATTGCTATAGTAGTTTTTCACAATCCAAAATCCAAAATTGAATTATTATACCAATTCAAATAATGTTTGCGACACATAAATTAAATTACTCGTAGGGGTTTAGCACTGCTAAACCCCTACCCATCTGTCGCATTCTTTTTTCAAATTGGATGATTATTTATGCTTGCTGCCACTACTGTAACTCCTAAACGTTTTACAATAGATGACTACCATCGCCTAATTCAGTTAGGGTTTCTGACAGAAAATGACCGAGTAGAATTAATTCGTGGGGAATTGATGCAAATGGTAGGTAAAGGAATACCTCATACTGTTTGCAACACCTCTTTAGTTTACGAATTGATAATGCTGCTCCAAAGAAGAGCAATAATTAGAGGGCAAGAACCTATAACCCTACCTCCTAATAGCGAACCAGAACCAGATTTAGTGATTGCAAGTTATCGTTCGGATGATTATATATCGGCACATCCTCAACCAGCAGATATTTTACTAGTAGTAGAAATAGCAGATTCGACGCTGAAATATGACCAAGAATCAAAATTACCACTGTACGCTGAATCGGGAATTGCTAACTATTGGATATTTAATTTAGTTACATATTGTTTGGAAATTTATACTCAACCATATCAAGATTTACAAGGTAATTTTGCCTACGCTAATAAGCAAGTTTTGTTACCCAATAGCAGTGTTAATCTCCCTGGTTTTCCTGATTTATCCCTGGATTTATCTCGAATTTTTCCCGCACATGATATGACACCAAAAAAATAGGAAGCATCCCAAATTTTAATAAATAATACCAATTCAAATAATGTTTGCAACAGATAAATTATTTGTAGGGGTTTAGATAAATTATTTGTAGGGGTTTAGCAATGCTAAACCCCTACCCATGTGTCGCTACACGATCAAAGCCCCAGGCTTTAGCCTGTTGGCGCAGCCTGCGCTTTGCACTTGGGCTTTTTCAAAAATTGGGATGCTCCCAAAAAAATAAGGTGGGCAATGCCCACCCTACTTTTAATTATTGATTCCTTTATACAAAGGCTGCGGTTTTCACATCATTTTGGGTCAAAATCTCTTGCAATTCTTCCGCATCTACGGTTTCCTTTTCCACTAACATATCTGCTATTTGGTCAAGGATGTGACGGTTCTCTACTAGTACTTGTTTAGCCCTTGCATAGGCCACGTCAACTAATTTCCGTACCTCTTCGTCAATGGCTGCGGCAGTCTCTTCAGAGAAATCACGCTCGGACATAATATCGCGTCCCAAGAACATATTACCTTGTTGGCGACCCAGTGCTACTGGTCCTAAGCGATCGCTCATCCCAAATCTAGTCACCATCTGGCGAGCGACACGAGCTACCTGTTGTAAGTCGTTGGAAGCACCTGTGGTAACTTCTTCATCACCAAAGATGATTTCTTCGGCTAAACGACCACCCAATGCTACAGCCATCTGGTTTTCCAGATAGAAGCGACTGTATAATCCAGAATCCATCCGGTCTTCGCTGGGGGTAAACCAAGTTAAACCACCGGCGCGACCACGAGGAATGATGCTAATTTTCTGTACGGGGTCATAGTCGGGCATTAATGCACCTACTAGGGCATGACCAGCTTCATGATACGCTACTAACTGCTTGCGACGTTCGCTCATCACCCGGTCTTTCTTCTCTGGACCAGCTAATACGCGATCGATGGCATCATTAATTTCATCCATGGAAATTTCCGTCAGATTGCGCCGTGCTGCCAAGATTGCTGCTTCATTGAGCAGGTTGGATAAATCTGCACCTGTAAATCCTGGGGTACGACGGGCAATGCGGTCTAAGTCCACATCCTTGGCTAAGGTCTTACCACGGGCATGGACGTTGAGAATTTCCAATCGTCCGGCGTAATCGGGGCGATCTACCACTACTTGGCGATCAAAACGTCCGGGACGTAATAAAGCTGCATCCAAAACATCGGGACGGTTAGTAGCGGCAATAATAATAATGCCTGTATTACCTTCAAAACCATCCATTTCGGTGAGTAACTGGTTGAGGGTTTGTTCCCGCTCGTCGTTACCACCACCTAAACCTGCACCCCGTTGACGACCAACTGCGTCAATTTCATCGATGAAGACGATACAGGGAGCGTTGGATTTAGCTTGCTCGAATAAGTCGCGGACACGAGATGCACCCACACCCACAAACATTTCTACAAATTCAGAACCAGAGATGGAGAAGAAAGGAACGCCGGCTTCCCCAGCTACAGCACGAGCCAAGAGGGTTTTACCTGTTCCTGGAGGACCAACTAATAATACACCTTTGGGAATTTTTGCCCCCACAGCAGTGAAGCGATCAGCGTTTTTCAAAAAGTCTACAACTTCATTCAGTTCTAGCTTTGCCTGTTCAATCCCAGCCACATCACCAAAGGTAACTTGAGTCTGGGGTTCCATTTGTACCCTAGCTTTGGACTTACCAAAGTTCATTGCTTGGCTACCAGGACCACTTTGGGCGCGGCGTAGCAAGAAGAACAACCCTACTAACAGCAGGATGGGGAAAAATAGGCTACTCAGTAATTTGAACCAAGCTCCATCATCACTTTGGGGTAACACGGAAATGTCAACGCCCTTGGAACTTAAAGTATTAATTAATTCTGGGTCGTTAACCAAAGTCACCAATCTCTTGGTGGTTTCATCTTTGGGTGTAACTAATGCCTGTTTGCGATCAGCACTGATACTGACTTTTTCTACCCTATTCTTTTCAACTGCTTGAATAAACTCACTATATCGCCATGTTTTTCTTCCTCCTTCGGGCTGCTTATCTAATAAAGTAGTTCCCAAAGCTATGAGGACGATAAAAAGCAGCGCGTACAGCCCTGCATTTCTCCATCTTTTATTATTCACCGAGGTTAATCCTCCTATGATTTCTTCTAAGTTCGCGCAGTATCTCTAAATGAGAGGGCATATTAAAATTATGTTAACTTATTTTAAGTTATACCAGAATGTATGCCCATTATGCTAAAACATCTCCCGTAATAACTGCAAAATAGAATGCTCGGAATTATATTTTAGCGATCCCGAGGGGTGAATGACCGTATGAATGGGAATAATTTCGATGATACTGTTGCTGTAGGCGATCGCTGATAATCCCTGCACTAATTCCTTTGTCCAAGGTTCCTGTTGTACTTGCTGCTGTTGACTTTGCAGCCAATGGAAAAGTTGCTCCCGCATGATTCCTGGCAATATTCCCGCTGTTAGTGGTGGTGTCCACCAACAACCGTATCCCCACCCCCAAAGATTACCAGTACTAGTTTCTAGCCAATTTCCACTAGGGTCTACCAAAATCGTCTCTTGAGCGTTTAATTTTTGAGCGTCTATTTTAGCTAGCCAAGGACTAAGGTAGTTCCCAGTTTTATGAGTGGGTAGACATCGCTGTAATTCTGGTATAGCTAAACTAGCGACAATTCCTGTAGCTTGTTTTTGCTTTAAATCCGGTGGTAATTGCCTCCCAGTAATCCATTCCCTACCATCAGGAAAAATGGTAATTCGCAGAACTGGGAATTGTTTCATTATCAATTCTGCACCTTGACGCAATCGCCCTTCATCTGGTAATGACCAACCAAAATGTTGCAAACTGAATTTTAAGCGATCGCAATGAGCATCCCATTGAGTTAATTTACTATCTAGGGAATTATCATAAACCCTCAGGGTAGTAAATACCGTAGCGCCGTAGAGTAAGCCCGGATCGTCAATGGCTAGCTCCAGTGTTCCAGAATTGATTAATTGACCGTCATACCAGTAAATAATAATACCTCGGGTTTATTGGAAAAGTTTTTGGGTGAGGGTAGGGAATAGGCAACAGGCAACAGGCAAAATAGGCAATAGGCAATAGGCAACAGGCAATAGGCAACAGGCAATAGGGGATAGGGAATAGGGGATAGGCAACTCCTAATACCAATTCTGTATGAAGCTGGGCTATATTTCCCTCACTCTAGAAGAGTAGGGCTAATACGAGCAAAGCCTTGCGAGCGTAGCGCGGCAACCACGCAGGCTAAATTTGGCGCATCTAAATGGCATAACTCCTTCACTCCTTCCCTCCTTCCCTCCTTCACTCCTTCCCTCCTTCACTCCTTCACTCCTTCACTCCTTCACTCCGGACTCAATCTTTCGGTGGTAATTGGATTGTAGTACTGCCATCAGGCTTAGTAATTATCTTTCCTCCTAAAGCTTCTATTTCTCTAATTGCTCTTTCCCTACCCTTTTTATCCACTTGATGATTTAATACCATCACCCAAGCGGCAGCTTGAGCTCGTTTACTGTCAGGATTTTTGCTGATAAATTCGGATGTTCTCCGTGATATTTCTGATACTTTTTGGCTATCTTCGTCAGTATAAGTACTAGCCCAGTTGGATGCATTGGCAAAAGAGGTTTTTGCAGCTTGGGAATCACCTAAAAACAGTAACTCATCAATACCCTTATAACGCCATACATAATAAGAGCCGTGGGGAACTTTAGGTTTAAGATACTTGAGACCTTTCTCTGTTAATTTTACCGCTTTTTGGGGCATTGCAGCATACATGGAAGCACTGGTAGAAAGTCCTAAATAGGCTTTGATAAAACGAGGATCGCGATCGATAATGACTGTAAAATATTCAGGACTGAGGTCATAACCAGTTTTTTCGCGAGCAACCTCATCGCCAAAATATTGTAAAAAACCAAGATATACCCAATTAGCTATTAAATTGGCATATCCAAAGCTAGGTAATTTTTGTAAAAATTGCAGGCGTAGCTTTTGGGAGTTTAGCTCTCGTTGCAAAGTTTCTATGGAAGCAGTGTCTTGAGTTTTGAGGGTGGTTTGCAGTCGTGGGAATTGCAACCCACCCACACCTAATATGCACAAACAAACCGCAAACGATGCACCAATAACTTGGCGAGACACGGGAAACATCTGGATTTAATCACTTGCAGACTACAGGTACATAGTTCCCGAAAATCCTGATGTAGTAACAAGCAATCTGACTGTTGGTAAAAGAGTTTAAAACTGGGGAAAGTAATAAGCGGAGGAATGAAAGAGTGAAAGAGGCAAGGAGTGTAGAAGACAAAATAGCGGCTTCTCAAAAAGTAGGAGTGAAAGAGGCAAGGAGGTAAAGAATGATAACTCCGAACTCCGAACTCCGAACTCCTAATTATTATTAAAACTGCCTTAAAAATCTCAAATCGCTGGCATAAACCCGGCGAATATCATCTAACTGGTGCAGTACCATAGCAAACCTTTCCACACCAAAACCAGCCGCAAAGCCAGTATAAACTTCAGGATCATATCCCACAGCTTTTAACACATTGGGATCGACCATACCACAGCCCATCACTTCCAACCAGCGTCCATTCCACTGCAAATCTACCTCAGCAGATGGTTCCGTGAAAGGAAAATAACTGGCACGGAAACGGATGGGTAAATCCCCAAACATTGCTTGTAAAAATACTTTAATAGTACCCTTAAGGTCAGTAAAAGTTAGTCCTTCATCCACTGCCAAAAGTTCCAATTGATGGAAAACCGCAGCATGGGTAGCGTCAACAGTATCTCTTCGATACACCCTTCCTGGAGCTATAATCCGAATTGGTGGTTCTTCTGTTTCCATATACCGAATTTGTACGGACGAGGTATGTGTCCTTAATAGATTCCCATCTGGTAGATAGAACGTATCCTGCATATCACGAGCAGGATGGTCTGGTGGAGTATTGAGTGCTTCAAAATTATAGTAGTCCGTTTCCATGTCTGGACCAGAAGCTACCGTATAACCCATACCCACAAAAATATCCAGTGCCTTATCAATCATCCCATTAATCGGATGAATTTGACCTTGGGGACGGTAAATTCCTGGCATTGTTACATCCAGGGTTTCCGTTTTTAGCTGTGCTTGGATTTTGGCTGCTTCTAGGGCATGGCGTTGCTTGTCCAGACTGGCTTGCAGAGCTTCCTTAACTGTATTGGCAATCGCCCCAATTTTTGGTTTTTCCTCCGCACTCAGTTTCCCCATACTCCGCAACAAAGTACCCATCTGTCCCTTTTTGCCCAAATAACTGACTCGCAGCTCTTCTAAGCTTTCCAGGGTATTGGCGGCGGAGATTGCTTTTTCTCCTTCTTGTTGCAGTGCTAAAAGTTGAGCCTCCAAGTTGTTGGGCTGGTTTGTCATTTCAGTTATTAGTTATCAGTAATGGGTGATTGTTTATCCCATCGATAAATCGAGGGACTTAATTGACACTCTCAGGCTTGGGCTATGCCTTTGGCACGCTTGCGCGAACACTAAAACCCTGAGATTCTTTTCACTGACAGAGTTTTCCATGAAGAGGGTTCTGACTCGAACCGTGCCATAGTCTTACTCTCGCTGCGGTTGTCAAAGTCCGCATTGAAGATCCATATCACGGATCAAAAGACCACGACGGTTAAAATCGCTCCTGTCGCTTCCCTTTCACGCTTACCGCGTGTTTTCTTGTGAGGGAAAAAAGCCTTTCTTACCAGTTTAGAGGCTAAAGCATACAACGGAGCTTTTTTTTCGCCATCGTTGGCACAACCAGAAAAAGTAAGTTATGAGCACCCCCACGAGGGGGGAAGTCAAAAGTCATGCATTATTAAACCCCCTCGCAACGAATGAAACAAACACATTTTTATTGCTTGGCTAAAAGCCTTGCTCTATAAGGGTTTTAAAATGTGTTAGTTAGGAGTAGGGCTTGCTAAAAAAAGTCATGATTATGGGAGTAATAAATCTCAGACTTAAGCTCACCCCGCCTGACGGCACCCCTCTCCTTAGTACCCCGCCGGTGAGGTTTTATATTGAATTTGCCTTGTGTTATTTACATGATTTTCCATAACCATGAGTGGGATGAAAGCACAGAGGTTAGATTTGATGAGTCCGGCAATGTTATCATGCGCCCATGAATTGAGTTAGGGTGTCCCCGTGTAAATAATTTGAATGGAGCTAAATTCCTTATTTCTCTGTGGAATTAATCTAAAATCTAAAATTGTTGTACTGGTAAAATAGTCAGCACCCCGCTCTAAAGAGACGGAGCTTCAAGCCCCTATCTTTAGGTAGCTGACCAGCTTAAGTCTTAACTGACTACGTTATCAGCAAGTGCCAAAGTTCCTACCTTGGAATGCGTAGGTTCGCCAGTTCCAAGCTCTAGAACCTAAGCGTTAAACAGCTTTACGAGGGGTAAGGCAGTGCGTTTGGGAAGTGCCGACTGATAACATTGGCAAGGCGCACTTTACTGGAGTAGCAAGGCGATTCCCGGCATACAGGGAAGTGGGTAAATACTACTCCTCTGCTTACCCATCCCCGAAAGGGGTACGGCTAATAAATTAGCCGTGTAGTGTTTCCTCCGTGGTCCCAAGACACACGGTTTCCACACTCCCGGAGATTTTTAGATGAAATTACTCATTAGTAACGACGATGGAATTTATGCCTTAGGAATCCGTACCCTAGCTAATACTTTGGCACAAGCAGGACACGAGGTTACAGTGGTATGCCCTGATAGGGAGCGTTCTGCTACTGGACATGGTTTAACTCTACATCAACCAATTCGAGCCGAAATTGTCGATTCCATATTTCACCCTAGTATCAAAGCTTGGGCTTGTTCTGGCACCCCTTCTGATTGTGTCAAATTAGCATTGTGGGCTTTGTTAGATTCCCCACCAGACTTGGTATTGTCTGGTATCAATCAAGGAGCAAATTTAGGTACGGAAATACTCTACTCTGGAACTGTTTCCGCTGCAATGGAAGGAATAATTGAAGGCATCCCTAGTATTGCTTTCAGTCTTACCAGCCATACCAATCAAGATTTTCAACCTGCTGCTAAATTTGCCAACATTTTAGTAGAACAAGTAGCAGCTAAACCCCTACCAGAATTGATGCTATTGAATGTTAACGTTCCAGCTGTGCCATGGTCAGATATTGCAGGTGCTACCATTACTCGTCAAGGAGTACGCCGTTATGTGGATGTTTTTGACAAACGAGTAGACCCGCGAGGCAAAACTTATTATTGGCTCACAGGAGAAGTGCTGGAAGATGTGGAACCACCGTCAGGTTTGAATCTCCCCGAACATATACCTATTGATGTACATGTCATCCGTGATAATTACATTAGTATCTCCCCATTACAATACAATTTGACCTATAGCAGTGGACTGAATCAGTTGCATGAGTGGAAATTCCAGTTTATGTAAAAGAAAAAGCCAGTAAAATCAGTATTTTTACTGTTATATGGTGCATTCTATAAAAATTTAAGCTATAACTTAGGAGCCGTTTCTAGAAACAAAACATACATAAAGATTAGGTAAATATGGAGGTTTATTTTTCTCAAATGAGTCCCACGGGAAAATTTCGCAACCCAAGTATATTAGTGCAGCTTAATGCCAAGGGTGATTAATGCCTCTGATTTGTTAAGAGTTCTTTTGATTTCTATCTTCACCAACGAAGATACTCTAGGTGAGAAAAGTTCCTTGAAAATCTTTGTGGCAGTTATTTGGGAAAAAACTACCCCCAATTCTGCCTAATCACTGACTTATTAAACTAGTATGGTTTTTAGCAGTTGCATTCTCAGTATATAAAAAACTGCATTATATACAGATATCCTATAAAAAATCAGTAACAGTATTTGGTATAGCTCCCTCGCATAGTCTTTGTAAATAAAATCAAGTGTAGTATGGAGAAACAATTTACGGTACATTTTTGGGGCGTTCGCGGTAGCATCCCTTGCCCAGGAACAAATACCGTTCGTTACGGTGGTAACACCCCTTGTGTAGAAATGCGAGTGGGTGGCAAAAGATTAATTTTCGATGGTGGTACGGGATTACACGTTTTAGGACAATCCCTATTGTCGAAAATGCCTATAGAAGCTCATCTATTTTTTACCCATTCTCATTGGGATCATATGCAAGGGTTTCCTTTTTTTACCCCAGGCTTTGTTAAAGGAAATACTGTTCATATCTATGGCGCGATCGCTCCTGATGGATCTACAGTAGAACAGCGTCTTAATGACCAGATGCTACATCCAAATTTCCCTGTTCCTTTACAAATCATGCAATCCAATTTGCATTTCCACGATGTTAAACCGGGAAATCCCATTTATGTGAATGAGATTAAAGTAGAAACTGCACCACTCAACCATCCCGGTGAAGCTGTGGGATATCGAGTTAACTGGCGCGGTGGAGCCGCAGCATATATTACCGATACGGAACATTTCCCAGACAGACTAGATGAAAATGTTTTGTACTTAGCTCGGGATGCTGATGTTTTAATTTATGATTCTACTTATACCAATGAGGAGTATTATTCACCCACATTCCCCAAAATTGGTTGGGGACATTCCACTTGGCAAGAGGCGGTAAAAATCGCAAAAGCTGCGAATGTGAAAACCTTAGTGATTTACCATCACGATCCTGCCCATGATGATGATTTTTTGGATGACGTGGGCGAACAAGTAGCAGCTGCATATCCTGGTGCCATCATGGCTAGGGAAGGTATGGTAATTGATGTTCCCGTTTCAGTACCTTTATCAGAATCTTTTCCCGTTAGCTAGGATTTTGTTGACCAAGAGCATTCGGAGTAATTGTAGATTTAGATTAGATTGGTGGTAAAGAGGCTTTCAGTTGTCACTACTCAGCAGCATATAGTCAATAAGACGAGTCAAAAGCTGAATAGGACAACACCTCCAGGGCAAACAGTTTAGTCCAGTTGTATGGATAGGGAAGTGGCTGTAATGGCAATTTCGGTAACTACCAGCAACCGGATATGGGGAACTTCCCCTGTTTATGTTTGTTTCCAGGGTAGGCTGATAGCTTGAAAAACTTACGTTCCCAGAATCAACGTGCAAAATCTGTCTCAAAACGGGTGTTCTGTGTGGGTTGCAAATGCAACTAAATTAGCTCTTACTCCCACTGCTATTGCTCTGGGGAAATTTGATGGCATACATTTAGGTCATAAACAAGTGCTTCAACCTGTGTTGAAGTTGAGTAAAATCATGGGGGAGGAGGAGCAAAATAGCCATTCTACAGAACGCATTTACTCTACTGTGGTCACATTTAACCCCCATCCACGGGAGTTTTTTAGCGGACAACCCCACGATTTACTCACACCTCTGGATGAAAAAGTAGAACAATTGCGATCGCTAGGGGTAGAACAACTGGTATTATTACCCTTTGATAAGGAATTATCTGCCCTCACCCCCACGGAATTTGTAGAAAAGATTCTGATTAAACAACTACAAGTGGTACAAATTAGCGTGGGGCAAGATTTTCGGTTTGGTTCTCGTCGTCTCGGTACTGCTGAAGATTTAAAAGCTATTGCAGCCAAATATGGCATCCAAGTTAATATTGTGCCTTTGCAAATTCATACTGATGGCGAGTGTTTACCCATTAGCACCACCCTCATCCGCGAACACTTGCTCCAGGGAGATATTCAACGAGCTAATCAACTCTTAGGTAGAGCATATACTCTCATTGGTAACGTCATTGAAGGCGAAAAACTTGGTAGAACTATTGGCTTCCCCACAGCAAATCTAGAATTACCAGCAGATAAGTTTTTACCCCGTCAAGGAGTTTATGCAGTCAGCGTTTCTCCGGAAAATGAAAAATCAAAGGTGTTAAAAAGTAACTCCTGGGGGGTAATGAATATAGGTATTCGCCCCACCGTTAGTGGTAACCAAGTATCGGTGGAAGTCCATTTATTAGATTGGTCTGGTGATTTATATGGTGAGAAGCTAGTTGTTAAACTAGAGAAATTCTTGCGCCCAGAACAGAAATTTGATTCCCTAGAAGCACTGAAAAACCAAATTCACCATGACTGCGACATAGCCCGGAATTTTTTCCAACAGGAGTGTTAATTTAGCCCCAGAGTGGGAAAACTAAGAACAAATAAGGGGAATCTGTTTCCTGTTCCCCGTTCCCCATTCCCCCAATTTGGTGCATGAGAGAAAAAATTGACGCTCTAAAACAAAATCTAGCCTTAACCATCGTCGGTAAGGATGAGGCAATACGTTTAGTTCTAGTTGCCTTATTAGCCGGCGGTCATGCTTTACTAGAAGATGTGCCTGGAGTTGGTAAAACCTTACTGGCAAAATCCCTGGCTCGTTCCATTGACGGTAAATTTCAAAGACTGCAATGTACTCCCGACTTACTACCCACAGATGTCACTGGTACTAACATCTGGAATCCGAAAAGTGGGGAATTTACCTTTCTGCCAGGACCAATATTTGCTAACGTTTTGCTGGCTGATGAAATTAACCGCGCTACTCCCCGAACCCAATCGGCTTTGCTGGAAGTAATGGCGGAGCATCAGGTAACGGTAGATGGAACCTCTCGTCCTGTTCCCACCCCTTTCTTTGTCATTGCTACCCAAAACCCCATTGAGTCACAAGGTACATTTCCTTTACCAGAAGCTCAAATGGATCGGTTTATGTTGTGCTTTAGTTTGGGTTATCCTTCACAAACAGAAGAGATGCAAATGTTGCAGCGTTCCCACTCCGGTGTAGCGGTGGAAAAATTGTCACCTTGTATTACTTTGGCAGAATTAACAGAACTGCGGCAACAATGCACCCAAATTCGGGTTGATGCTTCTCTGCAAGAGTATATTTTAGAATTAGTACGAGCTACTAGACATGATGAGGAAATTACCTTGGGAGTAAGTCCTCGGGGTACTGTAGCATTACAAAAAGCAACCCAAGCTCTAGCTTTTCTAGAAGGAAGGGATTATGCTGTCCATGATGATATTAAATTATTAGCTCCCTATGTGCTTGCCCATCGAATTATACCGGCTTCTGGACGCAGGGGATTAACGGTGATAGACAAGTTATTACGAGCGGTTCCTGTAGGCGTTTAAGTTTAGATGTTGTGGGACTTTCCCACAACCAAAGATCTGAAATTGGTTTGTGAGTAACTCCTCAAGGGCGCACGCAATGCGCCCCTACTCCACGCTGATTAACCATTTTCAAGCTAGTCCCTTATGGGAAAATCCCACAACCTGCCGGTGAAAATAATTCCCTCACTCTGGGCGGGGAAACCCCGCCCCTACTCCGAACTCCGAACTCCGAACTCCGAACTCCGAACTCCGAACTCCGAACTCCCTATTTTCAAGCTAATCCCTCACAAGACAATCTCACAACCAATGAAGCTCCTACACCTAAACTGTCAACAATTAACCATCAACTAACAACTAACAACTAACAACTATTTTCAAGCTAGTCCCTCAGGGTAAAATCCCACAACCAAGGATTATCTCTTACCTGTTCCCTGCTCCCTGTTCCCTGTTAAACAGATTTCTATATTACAAATTCACTGTTGGGATACTGCGGATCGCACCCTTGTCATTGGTAAAATTATTTTCATAAATCACATAAGATTTAACTCCAAGACATAATTAATTTGCGAGTCCCAGGTATATGCCAAATTTGATCAAGCGTCCCGTTCGCCGTAAAGTGGTTCCTACGAAACATCACCGCCGACTAGGGCGAAAATCAGTGAGTTTATTTGTAGTAGTTCTGGCTTGGAGTTTGGCGATGGGATGGTTATTATCCCAAGCAAGTAATGTGATGGGTGCGACTCCTGGTACTGTTGCTGGTACAAATGAAATTGGCACAGTAGATGTAGTGCCAGCTAAGTATAAATTGGGGCAAGAACTCTACTTGGATAACTGTGCTAAGTGTCATATTGCCCTTCCACCAGAAGTTCTACCCACTCAAACTTGGAAAAATCTTTTGTTGGACCCCCAACATTATGGGGTGACATTAAAGCCTTTGCTTGGTCCTTCACGTCTTGTAGTTTGGAGATACTTGTCTACTTTTTCCCGTCCTCAAAACAAAGATGAGCCTACCCCCTACCGTGTCAGGAGATCTCGTTTTTTCAAAGCTTTACACCCTGAAGTTGAACTTCCACGTCCCGTCCAGATTAGTAGCTGTGTTAGTTGTCATCCCAGTGCTAAGGACTTTAATTTCCGTCGCCTCAGTCCTAAGTGGGAGTAATGGTTGTTAGTTGTTAGCTGTGGTGGTTGTTAGTTGCTAGTTGTTAGTTGTTAGTTGTTAGTTTAATTCCTTCACTCCTTCCCTCTTTCACTCCTTCCCTCTTTCACTCCTTCCCTCTTTCACTCCTTCCCTCCTTCCCTCCTTCCCTCCTTCCCTCCTTCACTCCTTCCCTCTTTCACTCCTTCCCTCCTTCCCTTCTTCCCCCCTTCACTCCTTCCCAAAAGGACGGCAATCGCTACTTTTATATGGCCGGGGTTTACTGCCCGATTTTGGGGCAAAATGATACTATTATTAAAGTCTCAAATATAAGCTAAAGTTAAATTCAATCACTAATTAAGTTAGTTAATGGAGATTTGGGAGCAAATTCTCATTTTCAGTGATCCTTTGATCGTAAAATAGGCTGGATACAAGAACCCCGAAGTTGCTCTTGGTGGGAAACTACACCATTTGCTCTTAGTGGCAAACCCACAAGATGGCAATGGCTTCCCAAAGTCGCACTTCTCTGTTGGATTTATCCGTGAGGAAATACAAGCTTACTACCATTGTTTCAAGCCTCCGGGCTTTAGACATGGGTTCATCCAAAATCCAACATTGATTGACCAAATCTGAAATTAAATTAAGTATTTATAATTAAATACCAAAGTTTTCATTTCCATACCCTTAGATTATTTTTCCATACCTACCATGCTAAAAACTTTGCTGGGCGACCCCAATGCCCGTAAGCTGAAAAAATATCAACCTTACGTTAAAGAAGTTGCGCTCTTTGAGGAAGACATTTCAGCCCTTTCAGATGAAGAACTGAAAGGGAAAACAGCGGAGTTTAGAGAACGAATAAATAAAGGGGAAACCTTGGATGATATCCTCCCAGAGGCTTTTGCTGTGGTGAGGGAAGCAGGAAAGCGAGTCTTAGGTTTGCGACACTTTGATGTACAAATCCTGGGTGGTGCTATCCTACACACTGGACAAATTGCGGAAATGAAAACTGGTGAGGGTAAAACCTTAGTTGCAACTTTACCCAGTTATTTAAATGCAATTACTGGTAAGGGAGTCCATGTCGTTACCGTTAATGATTACTTGGCTCGCCGGGATGCTGAATGGATGGGACAGGTACATCGTTTCCTAGGGCTGAGTGTGGGGCTGATTCAGTCCACCATGAATCCAGCAGAACGGAAGAAAAATTATGATTGTGACATCACATATGTTACCAACAGTGAGGTAGGATTTGACTACCTACGGGATAACATGGCAACATCAATGGCAGATGTGGTACAACGCCCCTTCAACTACTGTGTGATTGATGAAGTAGACTCAATTTTAATTGATGAAGCCCGCACACCATTAATTATTTCCGGTCAAGTAGAAAGACCAACGGAAAAATATATAGAAGCTTCTCGCATATCCGCAGCCCTGAATAAAGAAGATCATTATGAGGTAGATGAAAAAGCTCGTAATGTGCTGTTAACTGATGAGGGATTTGCAGAAGCAGAAAAGCTTTTGGAAGTTAAAGATTTATTTGATCCAGAAGACCCTTGGGCACATTTTATCTTCAATGCCATTAAAGCCAAAGAATTGTTCCTCAAGGATGTAAATTATATCGTCCGCAATGAAGAAGTGGTAATTGTAGATGAATTTACTGGTAGGGTGCTTCCTGGACGGCGTTGGAGTGATGGATTACACCAAGCAATTGAAGCCAAGGAAAAGGTGGAAATCCAACCAGAGACTCAAACTTTAGCTACCATTACTTATCAAAACCTGTTCTTGCTGTATCCCAAGTTATCAGGGATGACGGGAACGGCGAAGACAGAAGAAGCAGAATTTGAAAAAATTTATAAGCTGGAAGTTACCATAATTCCTACCAACAGAATCAGACAAAGAAAAGATTTGTCTGATATGGTATTTAAAACAGAACAAGGTAAATGGATAGCGATCGCTCGAGAATGTGCTGAAATGCACCAAGGTGGGAGACCTGTATTAGTTGGTACTACTAGTGTAGAAAAATCTGAGTACCTCAGTCATTTGCTCAAACAAGAAGGCGTACCCAATGAACTACTCAACGCCAGACCAGAAAACGTAGAACGGGAAGCGGAAATTGTTGCCCAGGCAGGACGGATGGGTGCTGTGACCATTGCCACCAATATGGCTGGTAGGGGTACGGATATTATCTTGGGTGGTAATGCTGAGTATATGTCTCGTTTGAAGGTGCGGGAATACTTTATGCCCCGCATTGTCCAACCCGAAGACGAGAATAATTTTAGCGTACAACAGGCATCAGGTTTACCCGGTGGAAATGATGGGGGTCAAGGATTTGTACCAGGGAAGAAAGTAAAAACCTGGAAGGCTTCCCCAGAGGTATTTCCCGCTCAACTAACACAAGCTACCGAAAAGTTACTGAAATCAGCTGTAGATTTTGCAGTCAAGGAATATGGCGAGCGCAGTTTATCGGAGTTAGAAGCAGAAGAAAAGGTTGCAGTGGCGGCGGAAAAAGCACCTACTGAAGATGCGGTGATTCAAAAACTGCGGGATGCCTACCAGCAGATTAAAACTGAGTACGAACAGGTAACAGGTAAAGAGCACGATGAAGTGATTGAACAGGGGGGATTACACGTAATTGGTACAGAACGCCATGAATCCCGACGGGTAGATAACCAATTACGGGGACGTGCAGGACGACAAGGAGACCCCGGTTCGACAAGATTTTTCCTCAGTTTAGAGGATAACCTATTACGGATTTTTGGTGGCGATCGCGTGGCTGGGTTAATGAACGCCTTTAAGGTGGAAGAAGATATGCCCATTGAGTCGGGGATGTTAACCCGCAGCTTAGAAGGGGCGCAGAAAAAAGTTGAGACTTATTACTATGACATCCGGAAGCAGGTATTTGAGTATGACGAGGTGATGAATAACCAGCGTCGTGCCATCTATGCCGAACGTCGCCGGGTATTGGAAGGTCAAGACTTGAAGGAATTGGTAATTAAATATGCCGAGAAAACGATGGATGAAATCGTCGATTTCTACATCAACATAGATTTGCCTTCGGAAGAATGGGAGTTAGAGAAGTTAGTAGCAAAGGTGAAAGAATTCATCTATCTACTGGATGATTTACAACCCAATCAGTTAGAAGATATGCCCGTGAGTGACATCAAAACTTTCCTCCACGAACAGGTAAGGATTGCCTATGACCTGAAGGAAGCTCAAGTAGATGAAATTCAGCCCGGATTGATGCGACAGGCGGAACGCTTCTTTATTTTACAGCGTATTGACACCCTGTGGCGGGAACACTTGCAACAAATGGATGCTCTCCGGGAATCTGTGGGATTGCGGGGTTATGGTCAAAAAGACCCATTAATTGAGTATAAGAGCGAAGGGTATGAACTCTTTTTGGATATGATGGTTAACATTCGCCGAGATGTGGTTTACTCCCTATTCATGTTCCAACCCCAACCCCAGCAAGTAGTACAAACCACCGATTCGATGGTTTGAGGTAGGCGCTAACAACAATAATTAAGGGTATGTATGGCGGTGCGAATGCATCGCCATATTTTTGTTGAGGGGGATAATAAGTAATAAGTAATAAGTAATAAGTAATAAGTAGGGTCTGCTGAATAAATGTAAAACTCTTATATTGTAGTGGTTTGAGGGTCTTATCGAAGTCAAAAGTGCAATCAAATAGGGGTATGAGGCTTAAAAACCTTGCATTGATAATTTTTGATGGTAAAAAGAAAAGAATAGAAAAAAATAGGGATGAAAGTGTTGCCTGTTGCCTGTTGCCTACCCTTGCCAAAAGACTTTTCAGCAAGCCCTAAGTATTTTGGCTCTCCCACACATTTTTTCGTTCACCCGGAGTATCCGAGCAAGGGGAAAGGGTTTTGATCGGAAAATAAACTGCATACAAGCCCCTCGATTCATCGATGAGGTAATAATTCTAAATTCTAAATTCCCCTTGACTGAATTTATCTGAATAATCTGAATTAGCTTCAATTTGAAAGACCTGAATTATCCTCAATTCTTCAGCCATTTTTGCAAATATAGTTAAATTATTGGAAACAAATATCCAATGGTTTATTCAATTAATATGAGGCATTTCTATCATGCAAAAGCTTATTTTAGCTTCTACGTTTGCGGCTGTAATTGCTATTAATGCAGCATCTAGCTTTGCTCAGTCTGTGCAGAAACAACCCCGTAGTAATACTCCGGTTCCTAAAACTACCCTTTCAACACCTGTATCTGCTGACGAGCGTTTTGCTATGATTCTGAAGAATGGTGCGATCGCTCATGGAACCCAAAATGGGGGAGTAGTATCTGCTAAAAGGCTAGCAGTCGGTCAATATGAAGTTATTTTTAACCGAAATGTAGCTCCTTGTGCTTTCAACGCTACCCTTGGTAATGTCAATGCTGGAGTTGCAAATCCTGGATTTATTACGGTAGCAGATCGTTTTGGAAATCAGAACGGTGTTTTTGTGGACACACGAGATATGAAAGGAGTAAGGGTTGATAGTTCTTTCCATTTATCTGTCCATTGTAACTTCATTAAATAACAGTTATTTAGTTATTTACTCATACTGTTAATCTAATTGAAGTCAAAGTGGAAATTATTATATCAAGTGATAATTTCTACTTTCAAATATTTATTTTCTACATTTGTAACCAATTCTTTTTAATGACATATTATGGGCGATTTGACCGAGGCTTCTGCTTTGTAAGGCAGTCAAAATGAATGTGGTATATCGTCAAGTATGAAAAAAGAGTTCTTTCCCCTACACCCTACACCCTCTTTCAAGTCAGTCTCCCACGAGAAAATCTTGCAACCAAGCTATGAAAATAATTCCCTAACTCTGGGCGGGGAAACCCCGCCCCTACTTCTTCACTCTCTATTTTCAAGCTAGTCCCTCATGAGTTACTAATTCTTCAAGGGCGCACGCAATGCGCCCCTACTCCGCGCTGATTAACTATTTTCAATTTAGAAGGTTTGTGATTGATGTTCAATATGTCTTACAGCAGTTTTCATCTATTTGAACCACATCTTCATGTAGGGGTTTAGCAGTGCTAAACCCCTACGGTGTGGTCTATTTACCTGAAAATCGCTGTAATACCAATTCTGTATGAAACTGCGCTATATTTCCCTCGGTGCAGGGTACAAAGCCTGCCTACGCAGGCTAAATTTGGCGCATCTTTATCTTTATAAAGAAGTGGTATAACTGTCATGGCTACCGCTATACTTATTACTTCATCATTCTTTCTCTCCTTCCCTCCATCACTCCTTCCCTCCTTCCCTCCATCACTCCTTCCCTCCTTCCCTCCTTCCCTCCATCACTCCTTCCCTCCTTCCCTCCTTTCCTCCATCACTCCTTCCCTCCTTCCCTCCTTCACTCCTTCCCTCCTTCCCTCCATCACTCCATCACTCTTCCCCAAATCCTCCACCGCCGGGAGTCTCTATGGCAAATATATCGCCATATTTCATTTTCACTGTGGCTGTACTATCTAAATTTTCCTGAGTCCCATTATGACGTTCTACCCAGTTATGTCCAACCTTTCCCGGTTCTCCCCCATTTAAACCAAAGGGAGAAACCAACCGATGACCAGAAATTATACTAGCTGTCATTGGTTCTAAAAATCGAATGCGACGAATTACCCCATCACCACCTGTATATTTCCCCTTACCACCACTATGGGGACGTAAACTAAAACTTTCTAACAGTACGGGGTAACGAGTTTCTAAAACTTCGGGATCTGTTAATAGGGAATTAGTCATGTGGGTATGTACCGCATCAGTACCATCAAAGTTAATTCCTGCCCCAGAACCACCGCAGATAGTTTCATAATATTGATAACGGTTGTTACCAAAAGTAAAATTATTCATAGTTCCCTGGGAAGCAGCCATTAAATCCAGCGCACCATATAAAGTATCGACAATTGCTTGGGAAGTCTCCACGTTACCTGCAACTACTGCTGCGGGGTAGGTTGGGTTCAACATACAACCTTCAGGGATAATAATTTCTAAAGGTTTCAAACATCCAGCATTGAGAGGAATACTATCATCAACCAAAGTACGGAAGACATATAAGACTGCTGCCTGGGTGACTGCTTTCGGGGCATTAAAGTTGCTATTTAATTGTCCAGATGTGCCGGTAAAATCAATTTTTGCACTCCGATTTTCTCGGCTAATTGTTACTTTAACTTGAATTTTTGCCCCATTATCCATTTCATAAACAAATGAGCCATCCTTGAGAACATCAATCGCTTTTCTCACCAATTCTTCGGCATTATTTTGGACAAAAATCATATAATTTTGAACTGTTTCCAGTCCGTATTGAACAACCATTTTGCTCAGTTCTTTTACTCCCCTTTCATTGGCTGCAATTTGTGCCTTAAAATCGGCTATATTTTGTTCAGGGTTACGAGCAGGATAGGAGTTATTTACAAGTAATTCTCTGACTGCATTTTCCCGAAAATTCCCTTGTTCTACTAAGAGAAAATTATCAAACATAACTCCTTCTTCTTCTACCGTTGTACTGTGGGGAGGCATAGAACCGGGAGTAATACCACCGATATCAGCTTGGTGTCCGCGAGAAGCAACGTAGAACAGGGGTATTTTAGATTCTGTCACCTCATCCCCTTCTTCTTTCCCTGTCCTTAATAAGGACGGGGTGAAATTTTCCATCGGTTTCTCGTCACCCTTACCTACCTTCAAGAATACGGGAGTGATGGCTGTAACATCAGGTAGATGTGTGCCGCCATTGTAAGGATTATTAGATAAATAGACATTTCCTGGTTTAATAGTGTCGCCCTGATCATTAATTAAACTGCGGACACTTTCACTCATTGAACCTAAATGTACGGGAATATGAGGAGCATTGGCAACTAATAAACCAGAACTATCAAAAATCGCGCAGGAAAAATCGAGACGTTCTTTAATGTTGACTGAAGCTGCGGTATTTTGCAGCACAATTCCCATTTGTTCGGCGATGAATTGATAGAGATTTTTGAATATTTCTAAGCGGACAGGGTCGGGTTTTGATATTGTTTTCATAGTTATCAGTAATTACACAAGTGTCACCATCGATGGTTGGTGCGTGACGTTATCAATTATGCTATATTTAACCCAAATTATATTCCCAAAAAATAGACTGAATATAAGCCCCTCGATTTATCGATGGGGTAACTGATAACTGATAACTGAAATGAAAGTCTCTAAACTTCCCCCTTCCTGGCACCCAGTACTTGCAGAAGAATTTGACAAACCTTACTTTCAGCAACTGCAAGAATTTCTCCAAACAGAGCGCCAATCACACACTATTTTTCCTCCAGAAGAAGAAGTATTTTCTGCTTTTGAATTAACGCCCTACGAACAGGTCAATGTATTATTATTAGGACAAGATCCTTATCATGATGATAACCAAGCTCATGGTTTATGTTTTTCAGTCAAACCAGGTGTTATAATACCGCGATCGCTAATCAATATTTTCAAAGAAATGCAAGCAGATATAGGTGTAAATATGCCGAATAATGGACACCTGACATCTTGGGCAAAGCAGGGAGTTTTGATGTTAAATGCAGTTTTAACTGTCAGGGCACATGAAGCTAATTCCCATAAAAATAAAGGCTGGGAAAAATTCACAGATGCGGTAATTAAACAAGTAAATAATAAGCGATCGCCTGTTATATTTGTACTATGGGGAGGCTATGCTAAAAAGAAGCTAAAGCTCATAGATACAGAAAGACACACAGTTATTCAATCTGCACATCCATCACCTCTTTCAGCCCATAATGGCTTTTTTGGTAGTAAACCATTTTCGGCTATTAATACTGCTTTAAAATCTTTTGGTAAACCAGAAATTAATTGGCAATTTCCAGATTTATAATTATTTATAATCGTGGCTACTATTGATTACAACTATATTTAATAAATCTGTAATCATGGTAATTTACTTATGTAAAAATCCAAAACCATAGCACTACACCAAGAAGCGCACATACCAAACATTCATAGATAAATCTAATTACTGTATTCATCGAACACCCCTATGTTTCAAAAAAGTAGTTATATATCATTATAATCTCTCTGTCGTTCTAACTTGAAAATGGTTGTTGGTTATTAGTTGTTAGTTGTTAGTTGTTAGTTGGTGGTTGACAACTTAGGTGTGGGAGCCGCACTCGAAATTTTTTTATGGCTTGGTTGTGTACAAACATTCATGCAGGGCTAGCTAGAAAATAGTTAACACATATCTTGCACTTTCTCAATAAGGGTAAGGTGGGCAATGGTGGGTTACGAAAAACTAATGGTTTCAGACTCTAATTTTCTCAATAATCTTATGGTGCAAGATGTGAATTAAGAGGCGCGCAGCTTGTAGGGGCGCATTGCGTGCGCCCTTGAGGAGTTAGTCACAAAGCATTTTCATACTTGGTTGTGGGATTTTCCCGTGGGGGAATAGCTTGAAAGAAGGTGTGGGCTGTAGGGGAAGGAACCCTTTTTCATACTTGGTAATGAAAAATTTTTCATCGGCACTTCCTTGTATAAAGTAAAAAAATCAGGTGATTGTAGTGCGGGTATCCTGCCCGCTTTATGTGTACAATTTAGACGCTTAACAGCTTATCCTAGCGGACATCCCTCTCTTGATTTTTTGGAAGATGGTACTTCCAACATCCATTAACCTAGAATTGTGAAAACTCAGGGTTAAAGATGTGCTGGAACAATTTTTTCTGGAAACTCCCCATGTGGAGTTATTGCAATGGTTTGCCAGGGGTTCCTTGAAGCAAAATTTACCCCGTGCAATTAGGTTATGGATATGGTTGCTGAGTCTGTATGGGGACAGTGGGGAGCGTTTACCGTTGGAGGATGGTTTTACCTATGCCCAATGGAGGGATAGGTTTTTCTTGTCTTCCCACCCCAAGGATGAGGCGATTCCCCAGTTGCATGATGTTAATTGTAATTGTGCGAAATTGACTGCTGAGTGGTTATTCCATTCCAGGTTTGGTATTGCTGAAGCAGAATGGAAAAATACTTTAACTTCCCATGTGGGGATGGTTGCAAGGGAACTCGATGAGATTTTACAACAACGTTTGTTTGGGGTGACTCGTCGGAGTTTACAAGCGGATTTACAAATTTTAGTTGATTTGGGATGGTTGGTATACACTAATCGAAAATACTATCGAGTTAGGGAATTTCCTGTTTATCCCATCAATAATAGTGATGATAAAAATTCAGTCAGGCTATTAGCTTATGAAAATTTTATGCAGGAAGATTTAAGGGCGATCGCTCAAAATAATTCTGATAAAATTAATGGTGTACAACGGTTTTTTATCCACCTGGATTATGTGATTCCCAAAATTACCATTGATATGGTAGAAAATTGGCAGTGGAAATTAAAAGAGATTTGGGCTAATAATCCCATTCCACCTATTAAAATAATTTACTCTAGTGCTAGGGTAGGAAGTAACATTAATTGTGTGATTTTTCCCGTTTGTA
This sequence comes from Calothrix sp. MO_167.B12, assembly GCA_030066045.1. Classification (GTDB taxonomy): domain Bacteria; phylum Cyanobacteriota; class Cyanobacteriia; order Cyanobacteriales; family Nostocaceae; genus Calothrix_A. The sequence goes on along the minus strand of JASJCJ010000033.1, from coordinate 1,074 downwards.
TTTACTATTTTCAACGGGCTGTTTATCTTTGTGGCTATGGGGAAAGTCCAGATCGCAGCACTGATTGGTATAATTTTCGGTTAGACCGTATCCAAGGGATAAACCCTTTAAATTGGCATCATCCAGCCATCCCTGAGAACCTACAAAAGCGTTACCAAAAGCAGAATTTACCCCATGTCGATGAAATTGCGATCGCAATGGATAAAGCGTGGGGATTTGATTTTTATTTACCTCCCCGGTTGATGATATTACGATTTGATGAAGATTATGATCGGCGTTATATTAAACATTCTAACCGCCATTCAACTTTTATCAGGGTAAAATATGAAAACCTGGAAAAAATCATTAGTAAAGCAACAAATGAGCCCCAAGAAATTCAAGCTTTTTTGGATATTTTAAAAAAACGCGATCGCCATGATGCTTATTATCAAGTAATGTATCGTCACAAAGATAATGGAATTATTATGCGATTGCGAGCTTGGGGTGCAAAATGTGAGGTGATTTTTCCCTCAGATTTAAGAGCAATTAGGGCAGAAGAAATCGCCGCAGAGTTTAAACTTTATCATGATTATAATTGAGATAATTTGTAGTGCGGGCATCTTGCCCGCTTCCTGGACAGTAGGGAGCAAGATGTTCTCACTTGGACAGTAGGGAGCAAGATGCTCCCATTACTTACAAAATAAAACCTTGTAACGAGGAATCTAGAAACAAAATATGTAGGAGAGCCAAAATACTTATTACTTATTCAATCATGAACCCACAAATGTCAACAGAGAAATTTGCAACGGCGCTCGTCTACGCAACCCGTCTCCACGCCACCCAAACCAGGAAAATAAGCGGCGTACCTTACATTTCCCACCTCCTCAGTGTCGCAGCTTTGGTATTAGAAGCAGGGGGAAACGAACAAGAAGCGATCGCAGCCTTATTACATGATAGTATCGGTGTGATTCGTTCTGTCTAAATGAGTAATAATACTCAGGGACGACAGGCAAGGTTAATGGAACTTTACAATTAGTAGGGGTTAATTACCGAAATAAATTTGTAAAGAATACCGAACCTTGACAACTTGATTTT
>JASJCJ010000036.1 GCA_030066045.1 Calothrix sp. MO_167.B12 | reverse complement strand
TTGAACATCTACAGTGAAGGATTTTATATCCGTAGTCATGCTACTAGAGTTTACACCGGGAAATATTTCTCCCTGCCAACCACCATCAGATGCAGCCAAGCTAGTATTTTGGTATCCGTAAATGATGGTAAATAATAAAAAAGCGATCGCTAATACTAGCTTCAGTAAATTCCCCATCTGTATCTAGCAAGTTCTTTGTTACCAAACATGATTTTTACACATTTTGGGCGATCGTAATCCTTACTATACTCTAAACGGATTAATGATTGTAGGTTGGGTTGAGGTACGAAACCCAACACAAACCTACTTGCTGTTGGGTTTCACTTCGTTCAACCCAACCTACGAAAAGTTAAGTTTTTAGCCATTGGGAGTATAAAATTAATCTTTGTTTCTGGCGAAGAGTTCGATCACTCGCTCTACAGATAACCTCTCATTGGTCAGGTGCATGAGATATTAGGCATACATTGCAGCTACGTTATTTTGCTTTCTTGCGTTGTTTAGTCTTTTTACCGACATCAGCTTCCCCGGATAGTATTTTTGTTATTGTCTCCTGATATTGCCGGACACCTTGCCAATATTGTTCCGATAACTGCTCCGCAGTAACTTGTATTCCTGTTGATGAAATCAAATCGAACAGTTTTAGATTGTAGTGCGGATCTAGTCCTTTATGGCAAGTGTGGCAAAGGGTGATTAGATTCTCATCTTGCGTTATTCCACCTTGCGCCCACGGTCGAATATGATGAATATGCAATTCAACATCAACATAGTCAGCTGATCGTCGCCCACAAACGCGGCATCGAAAATCATCTCTTTGCATAACTCTCATACGTTGCTTTGGAGAGGGAGCGCGATTGAATACTTCTTTTGGTAGGGATAAAGTATGTTTGAATCTACCAAATGGAGTAGTTGCAACACAGGGCTGAGGCTTGAGTTGATCTGGTAAGGCATTCTCAGCAACAGTCTTTTCGACTAAACCATGTCCACCAAAAAGTAAGAAAATAGCTACATCTTCAAGACTGTCAATAACTAGACAAATTTCTCCAATACTTCGATAAAAACTTAGCATCCTATTAGCTTTAACTAATGAAGCTGCCCGTAACTCAATCCGTCTGTCTAAATTCTCCCAACCAACGAAGTGAGAGTAGCATGACGAAAACACCTCTCCGCTTGAGTTGGCAGTAAAAGTTATTGAGTAGTATTCAGCCTCAGGATTGGGTTGCTTCGTAGCAATTTCAATAATTTTTGCTTCAAATGTTTCCATAAAATCAAGGTAATTTTTCTGAAAAGCTGTTTAACAACTTGATTGGTCGGTAACAAATTAATCATAAACGAAGCAGCTGTTAAAGAACCTACATTTGAAATAGATGGGGTATTTCTCCCACCAGAAAATGAAAATCTGGGAGTTGTGTATTTCTGTGAGGTTCAGTTTCAAAAGGATGAACAACTTTACGAAAGGGTATTTGCAGAATCCTCATTATATTTCTACCGTAATCGTCACAGATTCAGCGATTGGCAAGTAGTAATAATTTACCCATCCCGCAACATTGAACAAAGTGATACTTATCCCCATCGCAACCAACTCAATGGAGACCAAGTACATCGGATATATTTAGATGAATTGGGAGATATTCGTCAATTACCTTTGTGGGTAGCATTGATGGTACTGACTACTGTAGATGAAGAAAAAGCACCACAAGAAGCAAGATATTTATTAGCAAGGAGTCAACAGGAAGCATCTCAGCCATCAAGCCACGCCATAATAGAAATGATAACAACCATAATGGTGTACAAGTTTGAGCAATTAAGCCAAAAGGAGGTAGAACAGATGTTAGGAATTACCCTCAAGGAAACGCGAGTTTACAGGGAAATTAAGGAAGAAGGTCGAGAAGCAGGAGAAAGATCCCTCATTCTGCGTCAACTACCTCGACGGGTGGGAGAATTACCCCAACAAGTGCGCCAGCGTGTTGAAACCCTGTCTTTGGAACAACTAGAAAATCTGGGTGTAGCATTACTCGATTTTCAAGGAATGGATGATTTACAGGTTTGGTTAGAAGCAGTTGAAAAGTAAAAAAATTAACCTATGTACATTGAGGCAAGCAATGCGCCTATGCTGGTTTACAGTTTGGGTTGCTTGCAAAACTGCTACAACTGTGACAACAATGTGACAAACTCTGCTGCTTTTAAAATTGCAATGCTTTGATAATTTGCCAAAGTTAAAAGATGTTTATCACCTGTGACAATATGAGTTGCACCGCCAATCACCGCACACTCTACAACCATGTCACTGGATCTTCTGGTACTGCTTTGAGTGTTGCAGAAATTTCCACTAGACGAGAAAAACCACGTACCTCTTCAACTGCTGCTCGCGCCATTTCTTCGGAAAATTTAAATTTTAGAAGTAGTTTATTTGCAAACTCATCCAAGATTTCTTTGCAAGTCACAGATTCAATCTGCCCAATTTTTGCTAATGCTAGGCATCTGAATGGATTACTATTTGAAGAGAGTAAAGCAGAAATCAAGATATTGGTATCGAAAACCGCAACGTACTGCATCAGTCTTCATGCACCACGTCATCAATAAAAGATTCACGTTCTTCTTCAGTCATCTTATCCCAATCATAGCCCCGCTCTTGGGCAATGAGTCTGGCTTTATCAGCACCATAGCGGGATAATGACTCCCACGTACCCCACTGCTGGAGAAGTAAGAATCTAAATACCTCCACTTGCTGTTCAACGGGCAATTGTTTGACTAGTTCAACAACTTGCTCATTGCTTAGGGTTAGAATTGGCATTCTTCACTTTCACAAGGCTATTAAATAATCCTCAATTATAGACGAGATATGAACTCCATCAGCAATGATAATGGTGTACAAGTTTGAGAAATTAAGCCAAAGGAGGTAGAACAGATGTTAGGAATTACCCTCAAGGAAACGCAAGTTTACAGGGAAATTAAGGAAGCCGGAGAAAGATCCCTCATTCTGTGTCAACTACCTCGATGGGTGGGAGAATTACCCCAAGAAGTGCGCCAGCGTGTTGAAACCCTGTCTTTGGAACAACTAGAAAATCTTGGTGTAGCATTACTCGATTTTCAAGGAATGGATGATTTACAGGCTTGGCTAGAAGCACTTGAAAAGTAAAAAAATGAACCTATGTAATATTTAGGCAAGCGATAAGCCAAAGGCTTGACGCTTTGCGTATCGCTAATACTAACTTAAAAAATTTTCTTATCTGTATCTAGCAAATCCTTTTGTGCGATACGCCAAGGGCGTTAAGCTCCGCTTATCGCCTCACATAATGTTCAATCTCACTGTCAGTAATAAAGCATGGAGGAGTTACCCTCTTGAGTAGTATTGTTAGGTTTAGGCATTTTAATTCCATCGTTCATCTTGTAGATTCAAATAACCTCTGCTATTCATAAAGCTTGATAAGCCACTATTATCAGCTGCTGGAAATTCAACTTGGATCTCATCGGTAATATTTTTCAGAACTGCCTCACCAATAGATGTTGCATATTTTCCGCGCAGTGCTTTTTCATACCATGTAATTAATTCACTCTCTGTTATAATGCTTTGAATTTTTGCTTTCCAACCAATTTGATTCAGTACAGAAATTATTACTTTCTGTTCAGCATCCTTACAGACAATCACTATGCGATCTGATGAAACAGATGACGCAATATTTTCGGCTAATTCTTCAGTTAGGGACAAATGCTTTATTTGGATTGCAAGACCAAAATTTGCCCACATATCTAATCCTCTATCTGCTGCATTGGTAATACCAACCCTATTAATTCTTGCCTTCATTTCTATAATGGGCTGATGAACAGAAAGTTGAATCACCTTTTCCGCAAAATCCTCAAATTCTTTTAAAATATCTATTTTTGCTTTGTTCATACTAACTGTAATAGATACCTCAAGCGATTCGACTAAAGCAGAAAATAAAGAATAGACTACTATTTCATATATTTTATCAATACTTCTTCTCAGACCAGGTTCATGCCAAAAAAGATTTAAAAACTCACTCAAATCAAAATTTGTTGTACTGTGCGTAACAGAGTAATTTAGACCAGATGACATTTTTGAAAATCGTTGGGCAAATTTGCGATAAATATATGCTTCAACAATTCCGTTTTTTCTTCTATTTTCTTCGCCAAGTAAAGCAAGTAAATTTGGTGGCGTAGCATTGTCATTAAATAAATCATCTTGATAACGAGCGGAAGAACTGCTGGTTCTACCTAAAAACTCAAGACAAATCATATCCCGCCACTTTCTTGATGTTGTTCGATAAGTGGAAAGGTTAGTTAAAACAATGTCTTTATTAGTCCTATCCCTATAAAGTATTTCAGCAACTTGAATTGGCTTGTAGAAATGCACTCTTGCCTTATCAATGACTTTATCTAAAGCCTTTTTTGCTTCATCAATATCCATGTCAACACTCCGATTTGGGTAACAAATCAAATAGTGTTGTTTGTATAGCAGGTTTTTTGGCTGGCTGTCTTTGATTTAATGATTTGATCATTTCACCTGCAATAGCCCTAATTACAGGAACAGTAACTGAATTACCTGCAACTTTTCTAGCTTGTGAGTAGGGAATATTAATGACAAAATCGTCAGGAAATCCTTGTAATCGCAACATTTCTCTGGCTGTTAGCCTTCTCACTCCATTGACAACCAGATAGTTATAGCTACCACCAGCTCTTAAGGCACATGAATAGGGCAATGCAGAAATATTTCCACCTATGTTTTCATGCCATATTGAAGGAAATGGTGGAATCCCTTTAACGGCATTTTGTCTTTTTTGCTTCAATTCATCAGAAAGAAAGTATTTTTTAGGTATATCTTCGTCTCTTTCAAGAATTTCTGATAAAGGTTTATAAAACCCCAAAGGTCTGGGGAAATCAAAATGAATCCCATCTCTAAATCCGACGATATAGATACGCTCTCTCTTTTGAGGAAGTCCAAAATCAAGAGAGTTAAGAACTTGATAATATACCGTGTATCCTAAATTATTAAGTTGTTCCAAAATAACATTTAATGTTCGACCACTATCATGTGTAGTCAGACGTTTTACATTTTCCAGCAAAAATGCCTGTGTTTTTTTTGCCCTCAAAATGGATTCAATATTGAAAAATAATGTTCCTCTAGTATCATAAAAACCAAGTCCCTTTCCGGCAATGCTGAATGGCTGACAGGGGAATCCCGCAAGCAAAATGTCGTGTTCAGGAATATCTTTTGGTTCAATTAGATTTATATCTCCAAATGGCTTTTCTCCAAAATTTGCCTCATACATAGATTGTGCGGCATTATCCCACTCGGATGAAAAAACGTTCTCACAGCCATGAGCTTGAAATCCTAAACGAATTCCTCCAATACCTGCGAAAAGGTCTATTGTTTTGTAACTGTGTATCACTTGTTTGTTTATTTTGGCGACTTTATTTGCATTACCACTTCATTATTGGAAATGAGTTAGTGGCAGAAGAAAACATCATTCAGTTTCACTTATTCCCCAGCAACAATAGCTTGTGGGTCTTAATCTGCCGATAGGCTAGAAATGCCAAAAGCACTCCCATATAAGCTGTCAACGCACTCCACAGCACATACTCACTCTGCTGATACATCGCTAACAATATCAACGGTACAAACCCCACAGTAAACCCCAACACAGCCCCGTTTCGTAGTGTTGCCCCATCTTTAATACCAATAAAATAGCTCTCCAGCATAAAAGCTGCTGCTGTTAAACTCAGTAATGGTACTAACCAGCCTGTATAATGCTGCATTGCTTGAGACACCTCTGAGTGGTTTGTCAACAGTTTAAACACCGTATCTGGGAATAGAACTGCTCCTAGAGCAAAACCTAAAGCGATCGCCAAAGCGTTAACCAAAGCCACCTGAAATACTGGTAAAATCTGATCGGTGCGCCCTTGCCCCTTAAAATTGCCAATTAAGGTTTGGGATGTCATGCCCACGCCCTGCACCGTAAACTGACTGAGTAAGGCAATCTGCAACAGTAAGCCATTTTCTGCCAACAACTCTGTGCCAAAGGATGCGCTCAAGTTCGTAAAGATGGCATAAACCGAAATCAAAGCTAAAAACCGTACCAAAATATTGCCCTTAAGTGCTACCGCTGATGTCAGACTCTGGCGGTCCATCACTTGCGTCCAAGCTGGTCCCAACAGCCCCCAGGATGTGCTGAGTGCCATTGCCACTAGCCCTACCAGCAATGCTAAATACTGACTCAATGCTGTGGCTAGCCCTGCCCCCATGCTCTCCCAGCCCCATCTCAAAATCATCAGGTAATCGAACAACACATTTGTGCCATTACCAATCAACGACATGAGAAAAACAACCCCATTCATTTCACGGCCTAGAAACCAGCCAATCAGCACAAAATTGAGCAATACCGCTGGTGCTCCCCAGATTCGAGAATTGAAATACTCAAGTCCCGCTAACTCAATATCCGAAGAACCTGAGAGTATGGCGAAGCCCAACTTATGGATGGGATATTGCAACAACAAAATCACCCCAGCTATCACCACTGCAATCAAACCACAACGCAATAATGCCACCAATACTGCTATGGGTTCATCTTGCCCCACCGCATTAGCTGTTAATGCATTAGTACTATTTCGCAAAAATTTTAAAATTCGGTAGAGATAGTCAAATAAAATGCCACCTAAAATTACTCCAGCTAGGTGGTTAATATCTGCCAAATGCCCGAGGAATGCTGCATCAAATAGACCTGCTAGGGGCACCATCATATTGGACAATACTGCTACCGAAGCTAGTCGATAAAAACGTGGTAAAAAGCTACGGTATTGAATTGGTACAGAAAACGCCATAAGCAGTTTTTAGCTACAGCTCCCTAAAGAATCAATCTTATAATTGTAGTTCTAACTATTTATTATGGGAAAAATTTCCGTATATCACATTCAGCAATTTAGCCCATGAAACAGAATTTTTCGGGATAAATACCTGAAAAGTGGTAAATATCTAGAATTTTTCTGAATATTATTCCCATAGAACAACGCTCAAAGAAACTGATGAAAATGGTGCAATATAGTATAAATCACCGATCCAGATGTTCTTGAAGTACAAGTTCTCTGACGAATTTGCTGTAATCATCTTTCATGGCAAGATCCATATCAACTTTAATACGTCTTCTCGTCGCCAAGACTTTTTCTCCTGTCATAGGATTGAGTCCTTCTTTTTGATATGACTCCCAATACAAGCCTATGCCTCGCTTCTGCCAGTTAGGTAAGTTATTGAAGTTGATGTTAGCTCGCTGGTAAAGCAGCTCGTTTTTATCGCTCACTGAAAGTCTATCAAGCTTTTCTGTAGCAGCCCCAGGGTTTTCACCTCCTTTTCGTAACGTCCAATAACAGTGGGCGTTCAAAGCATTCCGGTGAGCATCTTCATTACGCCAACGAAAATAATCAACCACTAGATTTAATGTAGAAAGCTGGGAAATTCGACAGTCAAATACTGCAATACTGCCCAATAGCAGTGAGAGCTTTGCGCTTGCCTCTCCTGCCAAAATAGAGTTAAGTTTCCGCAACTTGCGACCAAAACCTTGTTCATCTCGGTGAAGTAAGAGTGATATTTCGTCACTTTGCGTATAGCCGTAAACTATTCGGAATCCGCAATTCATCAAATGCTCTACTGTAGACACCATGTAATCTCGAAATCGAGAATCAAAGGGAGTGTCGAATTTGTGAGTCTCCTTTGTCAACCGGGTAAAGTTGCGTCCATCAATTCGAGCTACTATGAAAAGCCCTGGTAGTACACATAAGTCGTGGGCTGTCTCAAAAACTCTGAGTTTCGTGTCTAACTCTTCAAACTTCATCGTTCATTTTCAGAGATATCTTTTGTTAAGCTTTGACGATGAGGTAGGTGCCAGCCCCAACCATGAGGCTACCTGCTGCCAACTTTGCTTCTTTTTCAATTTTCAGTCCTTTGGACATGGATACCAACTTTTTAGCTCCGAAGGCATACATTAATTTGACACCTCCAACAGTAATTAATATTACCAAAATAATTACAAGAATATCAGTCACGCTCAATGCAGACATCTCTACAAATGTTGGAAATAAACTCCCATAAAATAATATAGCCTTAACATCACTGAGGGTAACGAAAAGCCCAGCAAAAAAACTGGTGGTGAGGCCACCACTAGGACTACTACTATTTGCATGAAGATTTGTACTAGCTCTATTTGTGAGCAAAGTGACTCCAAACCAAATAAGATAAGCCCCAGCAATATATTTAATCACTAAGAATAAAGCTCCCATTAATCCCGACAAAGCCGTCAATCCGAATATAGCCAATAATGCGAATATTAGATCGCCCAGTACAATTCCGATTGAGACTGCTGCTCCATTTAAGAAGCCTAATGTGGCTGAACGAGTAACGACTAAGGCTACACTTGTGCTAGGGAGCATGGCTAGTGTTACCATGATTACGAAGAGTGCCGATACATCAAAAATAGTCATATCTATTTACTTGTTACTTTTGTTATCAGCCGGTTTAATTATCAATAAACTGATCAATAAAGCTATTAAGTTGTTTGGTGGATAATATACGATACACCGATTTATGGTCAGAAAGCTCTGCAAGCTTTTTGCTGAATTCAGGTGTCCATAGTTTAGGTGATTTTCGTAGATTTACCCAACTTGATAAGGTACTTTTTATCATTGGACTTCGTTCTGGCCAACCTACTGGTTGAGAAAAAGGACTTTTAAATAGCCTCTTAGTAACCCACCAATAATGTACTCTTAGGGGAAGATCAATATAAATCAAGGTATCAGCTGCAGATAGTCGCTCTCTAAAAGTTGCAATGGAACCCAAACCATCGATTATCCAACTTTCAGATTTCAAAATTTCACTGTGTTTTTGCTGGTAAACATCTTCAGATACTTTCTCGCCCCCTGGGAGGTACTCTATTTTATCTAGCTGGTACAAAGGTATGCCAGTAACCTGAGATAAATTTTTACTTAATGTTGATTTACCACCACCTGGCTTACCGAATACCGCTACCTTTTTCATCAAACCTCTCCTTGAATGGCTTCTTTGCAGTGTATACAAAAAACCTACCTTGGAAGTGTACATTTTCAAATATACAGAAATTAACCCATAAGGAATATGGAGGCTAATACCAATTCAAATAATGTTTGCGACACATATATTCTTCGTAAGTGTACGGCATCCACAATATTTTGGTGTATACAATTATCTTGCTGATGTTCCCTACCCATCTGTCCCATTCTTTTTTCAAATAAATTAGCCCCCCACGAGAAAATTTCACAACCAAGGACCTGAAAATGCTTTGTGACTAATTCTTCAAGGGCGCACGCAATGCGCCCCTACTCCGCGCTGATTAACTATTTTCAAGCTAGTCTCCCATAAACGTTTGTACACAACCTGCAGATGAAAATAATTCCCTAACTCTGGGCGGGGAAACCCCGCCCCTACTCCTGAACTCCGAACTACGAACTCCGAACTCCCTATTTTCAAGCTTGCCCCTCATGAGAAAATCTCACAACCAAGCATGACAATATACCTCAATTGCGGCTCCTACACCTAAGCTGTCAACCATCAACTAACAACTAACAACTAACAACTCTTTTCAAGCTAGTATAGTTCTCTCAAATGTCGCAAGAGGACTCCCGTTACAGGCGCAGATGCTCTGTAATAGTGGCTTGACTAGAGCTAATACTCAAGAAACCCTTGCCATTCTTGCTTTGTTAAACAGTCAATGAATTCATCATAATTCGATATTAAATCTTGCAGTGATTGAGTGTTAACTTTCCTATGTTTGGTGGTGGTTACTCGATGTTCCAATGAAATATAATCAAGTATTCTATCTATTGTTTGTTGATGCATATCAGCTTTCTCTAGATCGTCTTCATAAACGACTTCATGATATTTGATATTCCCTAAAGCTTCCTTCTCAGCATCCTCAAACCGGAACCGTTGATTCACTCTCTCAACAAAATTCTCGCAATTTACTAATACGTTCAGTTTATCTTTATCATCACTGAATTTATGGTAATTGCCAGTATGTTCTGCGACGACATTTGATAATGCATGTCTTATTTTATTTTTCCGTCGTAGATAAATTATTTTCCATCCATCTTCGTAAAGCGCATTCAAAAACGCAGCCGGATCGATTGGGTGTTTACGATCTTGAGTGAGCTGATATATTTTTACATGGAAGATAAAATTTTCATGAGCTTTTCGCTTTGATAAACCACGGATATATTGGAGAGGATACAGAATTTCCCCTTTAGAGGTACTGAGCAACTCTCCATTTCGGCGAAAATATCCTGTTGAACAGAGCAAACTTTCCAATAAAGTGCTGCCGGTTCTACCTTGGCCGAATATAAGCAAACGAACTTGGTCTGATGGAATGGGTTTGATGAAATTAATAAAATAATTTATCCCTTCTTGATAGCGAAGCTTTAACCATTTTTTGCCTTTTTTAATTAAGGAGTTCATAATTTTCTTGATTCTTCTGTACCTGTGATGTTGAATATTTAGTTAATCATCAGAACTTGACCTGAAAATCCAGGTGAAAAGTATAAATTTAGCGCGTCAGCATAAGACAACCGATAATAAAAATTTTGCTGTAATTCAAAGTCATTGCAGCTTAATAGAAATGTTTCAAAACAGACAGGAACTAACTAGTACAAGTCGGCGGAAATAAACCAACCATTTATAAAACGTCAAAGCCAGAGAACACAATACTTTTGACTTTTGACTTTTGACTTTTGACTTCCGCGCAGCGGTACTAGTGGTTTGTCCCATAAGTTCTGAAGGGTAAAAAATGTAGTGGGAGCGTCTCGCTCCCTGCCTCCAAAAAGCGTCTCGCTCCCTGCTGTAATCAGCAAGCGGGCAAGATGCCCGCACTACAATAAACTATCAAAATTAATGGAACAGACCACTAGTGGTTCATCGCATTAATTTTGCAAGCTTGAAGGAGTAGGAATGTCTCGCTCCTTGCTTAGAAATAGGGAGCGAGACGCTCCCACTACAATTGTTTGACTCATCAAAACTAATGAAAAGGACTACTAGTCATAAATCAAAAGTATGATATTTTCTAGCTTTGACGTTGACCTGTACTAGTTTATTGTACCCAGGCTAAAGTTAAAAAAATAACTTAAATGTATTTACAGCGATTTTCAGGTAAATAGACCACACCGTAGGGGTTTAGCATTGCTAAACCTCTACATGAAGATGTGGTTCAAATAGATGAAAACTGCTGTAAGTTAGCGATCGCATGAAACAACCACCTTCAGGCAAGGCTCCCTTGGGAGATCGCCGTAAGGTGGTATAATTTATATAATTAAATACAAGTATTAATACTTATAAATACAGTCAGCTCCAAACTTAACTACTTTGATGTTGGGGATATTGCTCCCAATCAAATACTTCATCATCAGAGCGACCACTTTTACGCCAAGTCACTTTACCTCGTAGGGTCTCTAATAAAGTTTGCTCCATGATATTAACAACATTCTTCCAGGAAATATCATCTCTTTGGAGTAACACTTTTATATTTTGCAAAGCTTCTTGAGAAGTTTGTTCGTCATCAAAATTAATCGGAATATCGCTGCGTAATAGATCTCTTTGTACAGCTATAATCCCTTGACGTACAGATGCAGTTATTTTGGGATGCAACTCTGTTTTACCTTTATGCCACTGTTTTTGCCACCCCCGCTTACCAGTAGCATAAAGTCCTGGCAAACGATTCAATGCATAGGCAGCTACTTCAGAAGGCTTGATATGTTTAGCAGTTTTTTGAGGTATAGATTGAATTTGTGCTTCCACTTCCTCTAAAACTAGTGATTCCATGACATTTCTATACTTTTTTGTGAAAGTACTCTGTTTGTAACGCTGATTTGCAGAGTTGATGGATGGGTAGATGCTATTACGTATCATTTTTTTTACAAGTAATTTTTAATTTATTATCTCTATGTTTCCCTGTATTCTCTGTAAACAAACATCAGGGAAATCAGCTTTTATTTTTAGCACTTGATTTTGTCGATGCTGCATAATTATAGATTATTTATCTAGCCTACATGAATGATAAAAATACAGTTTTATTCATATTTATTTTGTGATAGTTTACGTAAAAATTCGGAATCACAATATTTTTCATATCAACTCCCTTCGGGAGAGTAGAGAAGACACATTCGTGACCGAGGCTTGTCAATTAAGTGAGGGATCAAATACATCACCCTGAAAACCCTGGTTTGCTGTTTTTTCTTGCTCTGCAATGAATTGCGGGTTAATTACGGTTGAAGATCCATCACTTGTAACCATTTTCTTTTCGATTGATTTAGTTCCTGTTGATCGATGGCAAACAGTCCTGTTTTCTCAATTTCTTCATTCACATGGGTAAGGTAAAAGTTAATAAAGGCACTTACTTGAGGCTTCTCCTTTAATCGATTCACATCGGTATATATAAATAAAGTCCGACTTAATGGATAGTTTCCACTTTTGACTGTTTCAGAGCTAGCAGCAACACCATCGAGAGAAATTGCTCTTAATGTTCTAGATGCAGATTGATAACTAGAATTACTGAGTATGCCAACTCCATAGCGGATATTACTCAGGTTTTGAATAATCGATTCATAATTTTTATAGAACTTCGTATTTAGGGAGTTAACAGTTAACCGTGAGTTTTTTGAGAAAGTCCTTTCTAAGATTAGATTGAAGGCCGCAGAAGAAGGATTAAGTAGGATTCGTTCAATTGGCTGATTGGGCCAGTTGGGATTAACATTAGACCATGTTTCACTGCTCAAGATGGCTGCTAATTGTGCCATTGTCACTTTCTTGACAAAAGTATCTTGGTAGTTGACCACAACCATCAAAGCATCTTTGCCAATCCGGAATCCAATTGGCTGATGACCTTTAGCCCCACAAGCCACTATCTCATCCTGTTTCAGGGCACGGGTAATAGTCACTAGATCGAAATTTTCCTGCTCGCAGAAGAGTTTGATTGCAGAAGTGGCACCAATGCCATTCAAGTCGATGGTTCCTGCATAGCCTTGCTGAACAAAACGCTCATAAATCAACTCATTTAAAGGCTCAATTGTAGCATCGCCGGCAATTACTATATTGCCTTCAATCTCTAAGGGTTTAACTTGAGGCAGTTTGATTTCATTTTTACTTTTAGTTTTTTGTTTGGCTCTTGATTGGGCATCTATTTCAAATTTTTGTGGCTGCGGCTCTGATAAATTGATTGACTGGGTAAACTGAGCGTAGGGATCATTTAAATCCTGATTAGCATTTCCCTTAATATCAGATTGTTGTACTTGATTGTCGCAAGCTGTCAAAATTACCGTCAAAAGGATAAGAATCTTACAGTACCATTGATGCATGATATTTAATCCTGAATGAGCGGTGAATCTGAAGTGAGTTGTGATAGCAGTGAAGGCAGTTTTTGAGCATCATTCCTATTTGCCTTCTCTACATTCTCTGGGGATATCTTCTCTAAGCCCTGAGCCAAATATACAGATCGTTTACGTTCCTCAATATACTGATTCATCTCCTGAGCAAATTTGGGGTTACTATCAATCAGGTTCTGAGCCAAAGAGTGTGTAATAATCAGAACTTGAACATCATTCAGAGCTATGACAGATACAGGACTCAATTCCCCTGGTAGAAGTGCCATCTCGCCAAAAAAGTCACCTGCCGAGAGACGATAAACTTCTTTGCCTTCGCCATGGATATCTTCGACAAAAAGCTTGACGCGTCCTTGTAGCAAAATGTAAAGCCCCTCATCTGGTTCTCCTGCTTGAACGATCAGTTCGCCAAGGGCATAATCCTTTAAAGTCACCTGCTCTGCCAAGGTTTCTAGAACTGTGGAATTAAAGTAGGAGAGGTAAGAAAGCGATCGCAAAAAGGTGAAAATTTCCTCGTGGCGGTTTTCCAGTTGGTTCGGGATTTTAGTGGGAATTCCTGCCTTTAGGTCTAGGTTATACTGTATTGCGATCGGATAAGGTATGGTAAAGCCTTGACGTTTTGCCATAGAGTAAATCCGTGACATCAGGGCATTCAAAACAGGTAAGTCCCCTAGAGCAGGTATTTTCTTAAACCAAATTGAGTAATTAATCCCAGAGTCTCCAAAAGAGTCAATTGATGCATAGAGCTTTGGATAGGTCAGTCTGGCGTTGGGATTAGTATCCCTATCCAAGCCTGGAAAAATACTTTCTAGGGCTGACAACACTCGATTGGGAGGATCGTCATAGGAAAAGCTCACAGTAACCCTCCTCCAAATCCCTTCCTGACCAAAATTATCAATTTTGGCACGGGCTAATACCCCATTAGGAACAACGATGGTTTTTTCCCATCCTGGATGACTTAAGGTGACAGATCGCCAGTTTTGCTCGACAACATAACCTTTTGTGCCGTCAAATTCAATCCAATCTCCAATTTTAAACGGTCTATCTAATAGCAGCAGTAAACCTGAAACTAGGCTGCTGAAGGTATCTTGGAGTGCTAAAGCAATAACTAAAGATCCTACCCCCAATGCCTGAACTATTCCTCCTACATTTATCTGCCAGGTGCTACCGAGCAATTGAGCTAACAGTAGCAGAATCACACCAGCCCGAATGGCTTGGAAAAATAGATTGGGAACCTGAAACTGAAATGTACCGGATTTAGCTGCCTTTGTAGTTAAAACAGCGTTGATCAAAGAAAGGAATGTGACAATAGTAGCAAGCCAAACACCAGTCTCTACAAGCCTCACGGGTAGTGCAGTGGCTTCTAGCCGCAATAGCTGTCTCATTACCGCCAAAATCGCCACCAGAGGTAAAACATATCTCCAGAGGTTACGTAATACGGGGGTGAGCAAACTCTGGCGTTGTTCCATAAAGCGAATGCACTCTAATAAAATTAGAGCCAGGAATGGAACCCCGAGGATAATCACCAATCCCCATATTAAGATTGACCGATCCATAATGATGTTTCAATAATTAGTTGTAAATCAGTAAAAATAGGCAAATAATTATCACTAAGATTCTACAGCTACGGGGTGTATATTGTGTTTCGCTGTTGAGGTAGCTGCTTCTTTCATCACACCAATGAGTAAAGTAGATGCTGACACCCAAGCTGCTTTGACTTCCGGGGTAAAATCTTGACCCAGTTTCTGTTCTAAAGTCCAAATTAACACCCTAGCAAAGCTTTCATATTGTTCTTCTTTGACACCATAGCTGC
This sequence comes from Calothrix sp. MO_167.B12, assembly GCA_030066045.1. Classification (GTDB taxonomy): domain Bacteria; phylum Cyanobacteriota; class Cyanobacteriia; order Cyanobacteriales; family Nostocaceae; genus Calothrix_A. The sequence goes on along the minus strand of JASJCJ010000036.1, from coordinate 21,033 downwards.
CATGTTTGCGACCCAAATCTTGTATTATTGGTAAAATCTTCTCCAAGTTGCTCAAACCATTAACTGCAATTTGCAGTGCTTCCATTAATTTTATGCGCTGTAGTGCCATATCTCCCTTAAACATGGGACGAGTTTCTGGAGCGACTTCAAAGAGTCGGTGATAAAATAGTTTGGCAGTTGAGTCGCCTTGGGATAACAATTGGGTAAATGAAGTCTGAACCAAAGCCACCTGTCTTGAGAACCTTCCCATTGGTGTAAAAAGCATCCAAGTTGTCAGTTCTCCCAGATCCCCTGCTGCAATAGATTGGTACTTGACAAACAAATATTGGTCTGATAAGAGTTCATAAACTGGTAAAGTGACTACAATGCTGTTCCAGGCAACTTTAGTAGCCAGGTTAGCGGCAATATTTGTTGTTTCACCCCAAATCTGGTAAGCAAAGTTCTCAGTACCAATAATACCCGCCATCAAAGGACCGGCATGGATGGCAATCTGCAAGCTTAAATCAACTTGATGTTTTTCATTAATAGCATCAACAGTTTCCAGCATTTGTAAGGCAAATTTTACTGTGCGCTCTGTATGGTCTAAATAGGCTCTGGACAAACCACAAACAGTAACATAATTGTCCCCAATGGTATTTTGTTTGCTAACTCCATATTGTGCGGCATTTTCGTCAAAAGCATTGATTAATTGACTGAAAATTACTAATATTTCGTTGTTTTGCTTATGTGCGGACAAGTGGGAGAGACCAACAATTCTGGCAAATAATATTGTTGCTTGGGAAACAGAATCAATTATCTGTTGTTCCCCTTGTTTGATTCTTGCCACCACAGTATCGGGTAAAAAATTCAACAGCAGGGCATTGTTATCACGTTTCTTTTGCTGAACCAATTTGCTTTGGATTTGTATGTCATTCACAATACTATTAAAGGCTTGCTCTAACTCCCCCAATTCATCTTGTCTATTCAGCCTTAGTTCTACATCATGCTGACCCTGCTTGACTCGATCCGCTGCATTAATTAGGATTTGAATCGGTTTGAGGAAGCTTTGTGATACCAAATTAGAAAAACCAATAATTAGGAGGATGATAATTGCAGCCAAAATAATCAGATATGTTTGCAAGTCATACAAAGGTGCAAATGCTTCCGAACTATCTATCTCCGCGAGAATTCCCCATTCTAGTCCTTGAATCTTCAGTTTCCCATGGGAACTGAGTACCTCAATTCCCCGATAGTCATTGACAATTGTAGTGCCTGAAACCCCAGCAATAGCTGATTGAGCAGCTTTAGTATTAACTGGTTGGAGTAAAATTGAACTGTTTAATTGTTTGATTAAAGCAATAGTGCGATTAGATAATCCTGATTGGCGTAATTTAGCTTCATATCCTTTGGGATCTTCGATTAAAAATCGAGAAACCGAGCGCATCAGTAAATCCGAACCCACTAGATAAATCTCTCCAGTTTTTCCTAAACCATCCCAATTTTGTTCTACTGTTAAAATCTCGTTGACCTTGTCAACCGGAAATTGCACTGCTAAAACTCCCACAATATGGGGACCATTATAGATGGGGGCTGCAAAGAAGGCAGCAGGAACCCCATAGGAGGGTGCATAGGGCTTAAAATCTACGACTTGGACAAAACCTTTACCGGGATTATCCTTTACTGCTGCAAATATTTTTGCTAAGTTGCTACGTCGATATGCTCCTCGCTCTAAACTGCTAGCATAATCGGTTTCTTTTTCAACTGAATATACAATTTCCCCAGTTTTATAATCAATTAAAAATAGGTCGTAGTAGCCAAATTTTTGGGATATATTGCGGAAAATGGGATGGTATTTTTGATGGAATTTACTATAGTCGCTTCCATCTTTAGCATCATCTAGCTTATTCTTTTCTCCAACTGGAAAAGAATTATTAGCAATATAGTGATACTGGAGATACTGTTCCGTTTGTTCTGTGGGACGGTAGTTTGTTAAAACCTGCTCTCCGGGGATATTTTTGGAGAGTCTGGGGAAAAATTCCTGACGATAGTAAGCTGCAATTTTTTCACGCCACTCCCCGGGAATAACCTCGTCTTGGAGTTCTTTATAGGCTGAATTAAATTCAATCATGGCGGAAATTATCATGGAATCTTCACTTAGAGTTTCTACGTGGTTGCGTAGACTTTGAATATAAGATTCAATTTGATTACTCTTAGAAACTCTGACACTGGTGAGTTGTTGAAATACTCGCGACTCAACGGTATTTTTAAATCGCCACCAACTTAAAATTCCCGATGCTAGAAGTGAACCCAGGCTAACCCCCAAGAGCAGAGCCATAAGTTTGGACTTAATGCTGAACCGATTTATTAGTACCACAACTTTTTACCCTTCACAACTAGTGATAGAAGAAGAATCGCACCAAATCTGGCTCACCTCGTCAGTGTTTTCCATAATATCTTGCAACTTTTCATAGAAGTAAGCAGCTGAGACAGTTTTCAGATGAGTGACTAATTGGGATAGCTGAATTTGTGGTGGATAAGTAAACAGGATCTGCACTTGTTCCAAACTACCTTGAAAATCAATCATTTTACAGTTCCAGTTATCTAAAGCATCACCGATTATAATTTCTAACTGCTCTAAAGTTAGGGGACTGATAAAATTCTTCCGATTTTTTGTTAACAAAGTTAAACGAGCGCGAAGAGAGGCTGATGATTCATCTATAGTCACAATTGACCTTTTATTAGCTTGTGTTGCTATTTCCCTGACCCCTCTTGCTAGTTGTCCCAATTCATCCTCACGTTCCCATAAGTTGACTAGCCCAGTAGCCTCTTCTGCATCAGATGAACTATTGACGCTTGTTGACATTCCCTCCAGCGCTGCTGCAATTTCTCCTACTTGCTTTTTATATTTGGAAAACTCTGGATCTACCCAACGTTTTCTTTTTATTAATAAATAGTTCACTAAAATCAGCAGCATGAGAAACCAGCCACAGGTAAGTAAACGATATTGATTGACAATTACAGCCGCTTGTTGATAGCTGCTTTCAACTGTTGCTTCTAAAGCCTTAGTATTTTGTTCCAATGATTGTAATAATTGGGTAGTTAATTCCTCAATTTTAGGTTTTGTAGTTAGAATAACGTTGGCATGAGCTTTGACTAATTGACTGGGAAATTCATCTTCAGTGAGTTCATACTGGAGCTGGAGCTGAGAGAATTTACTCATTAAGTTATCAATATTCAAGGTCAGCTTTTTATCAACAGCAATATTGTAGAGTAGGAGATTACGAATTAAACTATTGAGTGTGTTTTTTAAGGTATCAATTTGCCCCTGTGCCAATCTTATTGTTTGTTCTTTAGCATCAAGTTTTTTTTCCAAATTATCTGTGAGAATAGGTAAGTAACGCAGAGAATTTTTCAGTAATGCATTCTGAGTTTTGAATCGTTCATGCAAATCCTCTTTCTTGGCAATTACAGCTCTTATTTCTTTCAAAATAAGTTCGATTTTTTGCTTTTCGTGATGGGTAACAAAATTCGGGATTTTTTGTAATTTTTTTTGAATAGCTTTCTTTTTAGCTAAACTTCTCACCAATGGATCGTAATTAGCAAATAGTTCGTACCTTGATTTGAGAAGTTCTCGATTAAAAGTCAAGTCTACTTCTCGAAATTCACCGATGGCATCATAATATTGCTGGTACTGATTAAAATCAACATACAAACTCTTACTAATCAAGAAAAACGAAATTAGCAAAGCGAGCAATATGCTGCCATTTATAATTATTTTTTGATTATTTGAAGTAAGTAATTGAAGTTTATCAAATAATCTCCAATTTTGGAAATATGCCATTTTTACCTACCCAATTGAGCAAGATGATAACATTGTTCAATAATTTAGAATTATCTATCTGAATATTTTGGGTTCTATTGTCGTTAATAATTGTCTTCAGAACAGCAATTACCACATATCTTGCACCTTCTCAATCAGGGTAAGGTGGGCATTGCCCACCCTACAAAATAATAAGGGTTACAGGCGATGATTTTCGCAATAATCATGTGGTGCAAGATGTGATTTACAAGGGTTTTCCTTCGTATTCACCTGTCAATGTAATTAGGAATTTCATGATTAAATCAACATCCTTCTGAGGAATTTCGACTCCTAGCTGATATTTAGCCATTAACTTAATTGCTTCATCCAATGTTTTTGCATTACCATCATGAAGATAAGGAGCGGTGAGCATAATATTACGCAAACTGGGAACCTTAAATACATGACGATCTTGTTCATTTTTGGTGACGTTATAGCGTCCCAAATCAGATTTAACCACATTACCGCGATCGGCAAAGTAGTTACCAAAAATTCCAAATTTTTGGAACATATTACCACCAACTAACATTCCCTGATGACAGGTTACACAACCATAGGACTTGAACAAGTTATATCCTTCTTTAGCTTCTTTTGAAATAGCGTCTTCATCCCCCCGCAGATATTTGTCAAATGGTGCATTGGGAGTGTACAAAGAACGTTCAAAGGTAGCAATTGCATCTTTTATGTTATTACGGTTCATCCCATCTGCATAAATTCTTTTAAAGGTGGCAGCATATTCAGAATCTTGCTTTAGCTTTCTAACTATATCTGACCAACTAGCACCACCCATTTCTCCTACTTTCAAAATCGGACCATCAATCTGATCTTCTAAAGTTTCTACACTTCCATCCCATAGTTGTCGTGAGTTAAAACCACTATTGAACACGGTGGGTGAATTCAAAGATAATTGATGTCCATTCATGCCCTTAGAAGTAGGGAGCCTTTCTGTACCTCCTTTTTCCAGAATATGGCAGGTTGCACAAGACATACTGTTATTGCTAGAGAGCCTGGGTTCATGAAACAGTTTTTTGCCAAGCTCAACTTTTCTGGAATCTAGTTCTACTTTCAGGGGAATGGGTTGAATTGGTTCCGCAGCAAATGCGACTAAATTACTCTCTGACTTCACAGGAGAATTGACAGATTGTTCTTGAAGGGTTGTAATGCTCACAGCTATTAGAGCAGCCAGACAGAAAAATAACCCGAGAATGTATCGTTGTCTATATTTATAAATAAAATTTTGAAGAGATAAAAATCTTGTCATTGATTTGGAAAATATTTGTAAATTGCAATCAGGTATAGTTGACTATTATGAATATTATGAATATAACGATTAATATAAATTTTAAATCATCGAAAATATATTAAACTTCAAGATTTTTTAACATTAAAATATTCTCGAAAATATGTAAAAGTTAAAGAACAATAATATCCACTATATAGCGTTTCTGAGCCTAGGGAAGCATCCCAATTTTTCAAAAAATCTGCTAGTGGGAGCCGGAAAGCTCCCTTAATATACAAAGCGGGCAAGATGCCCCGTAAAGCCTACGGCATAGCTAAGCGCAAGGCGCACGCTAACCGCAGAGCGTCTCTGAAAGAGTTAGTCGCTAGATAACCTGAGAACAAAGCAACTGATAGGTTTTGATCACATCATTCGGCAAATCATCAACATTATTGTAGTGATTATTCCTCGTTGTTCTAGGTTGAATCCTACTCTTGTCAAGAACCACTTCAGATAATCCGGATAATTTTTCTAGGCAACTACCATCTAAAATTTGATTAAAATGAACGAAATTTATAGGTCCCAAAACATTATTATTTTGCAATATATGTCTGTACATATTATGCCATAACTGAAATCCATCCTCCTCAGTCAAAGCAATATCCATATGAGGGAGTCTGCACTCTTGCTGTAAACTCCTCACAGTTGCTTGGGGATGGCGAAAGACACAGATATAGATAACTTCCAAGTTTGCTAAATAACGCGCCCAAACTGGTAATGTGTATGATAGTCGAGGATCTTTGTAACAGAAAGGCTGTTGTTGAACCAGAAACTCGATTGCTTGCTCAATGTCTAAGTTTGAATTTTTGATCTTTACTTCTGGACTAATTGCAGCAATCCATCTTTGACCTAGAGCCAGCAATCGTTTATTATCTTGATTATATGCAGACAAAATCATCTCATTGATATAGTTAACCTGCTTGCATTCAAAATTTCCCTTGGGATTTCCTGTATATCCGCTAAATGAATAATCAGGAAAAGCTTGCCTAACTTCAGGATGCTCAAAATAGCCTTGCTTAATTAAAGGACAATGTTGAGGATTTACCAGCATAGATGTGCCCTGATACCCTTGGTGAGCAAACATACTGGTCAAAAGGCTAGTTCCTGATCTACCACAGCCCAGGATGATTATATTTTTCATAGTTAAACTAATCTGATGGTACAAGAAACTACGTGCGGGCAAGATGCCCGCTTTCTTCTTATAGCAGGGAGCGAGACGTTCCCACTACAATTGTTTACCTAGGGCTTGCAGCAAAAAGTCTTTGGGTGAGGGTAGGGAACAGGCAACAGGCAACAGGCAACAGTTTTAGCCCTATTGTTTCTAATTTTTTGAACTCCAATACATTGTCAATGCAAGATTTTTAAGCCTTATATCCCTATTCTCTTGCACTTTTTTCGGCAAAAATCGTCTGAAAAGCTTACATCATCAGAGTTTTAAAGTTATTCAGCAGACCCTATTTAAATTTGTAGTGCGGGCATCTTGCCCGCTTTTTATATAGGACTTGCAGCAAAAAGTCTTTTGGTGGAGGTAGGGAATAGGCAATAGGCAATAGGCAATAGTTAGGTGCCTATGGGTTTCTATTCAAAATATCATCAAAAATTACAGATGCAAGAATTTTAAACCTAAAATTCTAATTCCCTTGCACTTAATTCCCAAAAAAATAGCCCTTATGCATTGATAAATCAATGTTTTATAGTTATTCAGCAGACTCTAAAGATGCAGAGAACCAAAACCCTTGTAGAGACGTAAAATTTTACGTCTTTACATTCTTTTCCACCAGATGTCTTAAGGGAGCTTTCCGGCTCCCACTAACGCATATTTTTGAAAAATTGGCATGCTCCCTCTCAGTAATTCTCGGGGCTTTTGCGGAAAACACTGGACGTTTAGTTATACAAGAAGTAATAATAGAGACGTTTTACCAGAGTTAAGTTATGGGTAAAACTTCTGATGTAACCGCAGTAATACTACTACTTTAATTGCGAAATCAAGCTAATTAGGCAAAATAACTAACTAATTTATATCCATTAGTAAGTAGTAAATATAACTATATAGTATGAACAAAATCATCAGTGCAATAACCTTTGGCTGTACCCTGCTGATTGCAAGTAACCCTGTTTTAGCTCAAAAACTCACTCTTTACGATGGTTCATCAGGTGTCACTCCTGATAATTCTTCACCACAATGGCTGAGTTTTGGGAATCTTGGTGGTGCTACACAGAATGCTGCTGGTGGTGTAACTAATTTAGATACCAGTGGCAATAACCTCATATACGCTGGTTATAGCAACTACAATACCAGTACAACTCCTAGTTTGGTTAACAATTCATTCCCGACTTTAGATAGAAGTACTGGATATAATCTCAGTTTTACCGTTAAGATTAACTCCCAAGCAAACGATGGAGCTAATGCACCTAATCGCGCAGGCTTTAGTGTCACTGTACTGAGTAGTGACAGGAAAGGAATCGAAATAGGTTTTAGGAATAGTGACTTCTTTTATCAAACCAGTTCCTCTTTTGATAATGTTAAAACTTCATCAGTGGATAGTTCAACAGCATCAAATTTGTTGAGCAATTTAAATCAATATGATTTGAGTATCTCTGGGGATAAATTTTCTTTAAGTGCTGGTGGAACGAGTATTTTTAGTAATGAAAATTTAGTTGATTATACAGCAGCATCTGGACTTGTTAATACTGATATATATCGACTTCCTAATGCTCTGTTTCTTGGAGATAATACCACGTCAGCACGGGCTAATATTAGCTTGCAAAATGTCTCTCTGACCACAAATAATGCTGCGGTTCCTTATGACTTTTCACCTTCAATGGGGATATTAGCCTTAGCTGCTTGTGGTGGAGTAAATTATTTACTGAAGAAGAAAAAAGAATGAATTTATCTCATCTTGAGATCCTCAAATACGCATATAATTCTAAATTTTGGTTAGTTGCGATCGCATCTGGTTTAATAGCGATTCAGATGGAGTTAACTTGGAGAATTATTGGCAATATTGACACCTTATTAATCAGACTAATTTTTTTAATTTCTCTCTCATATCTCGTTTGGAAACGAAGAGAGCAGCTCCAATTCAATAGTGATATTATATCTAGTTTATGTGGTGCAATTATTATTATTTTTACTACCTATAAAAGTATATCTTTATTTTGGTTTGAGTCTCACTTCATTAAATTTTATGCCTTAACTTCATTATTGGGGTGGGCATTGATAGCATCTGGTATTCAGGGGCTAAAACAATATATGAAAGAATTTTTGATTATATTATTACTTTTATCTGAAGGTTTTATTATTTCATCAATATCAAAAATAAATTTTAGTATATTAGGGGCGAAATTTTCAACTTTCTTACTCTGGTACTTAGGCTTTGATGTACATCGTCAAGGAATAAATGTAATTTTACCTACAGGTTATATCGAAATATATCCAGGGTGTTCTGGGTTAAATGCCATGTTTTTGCTACTGCAATTAGCACTACTATTTATTTTGATTTTTCCTATAAATCCTATTAATAAAATTATTCTTCCTGTTGTTGCCGTCTTGCTGGCATTTATCATCAATGGATTTAGATTAGCATTGATGGCACTTCTAGTTGCAGCTTCCAATTATCAAGCATTCACATATTGGCATGGACAGCCAGGAACAGAAATATTCTCTACTCTTTCTATTCTATCTTTTGGATTATTTTGTCATTTTATTTTAAAACAATGTCAATCTAAACCAATAAATTTACTGGAGCATAAGGGGTGAAAATAATTTCCACAAAAATCAGGATATCATTATTAGCTCTCACATTTTTTAGCGTCTTTATATCTTTCTGTAAATTAAAAACCGATGCAAATGCAGCTAATCGTCAAGTTACTCAGTTTATTTTTCCCTCCCAACTGCAATTAATGGAAGGACAAATTATAGAGAGCAAACTTTTAAAAGAGAATGCTATTCAACAAAGAAAACAATATGACTCTGTGATTACTGGCAATTACTACCGCTATTATTACAAAGGGCTTTATTACGATGTAGAAATGCGATATGTAGTCGGTACATTAGGTAATGTTGAAGGATTAATTAGTAACCTAACTAAAATTAATTTACCTGCTGGCAAAATATTTAAAAATATCAAAAATCATGATCAAGCAGGTTTTTATAGTTTATTTACTTATGAGAATAAAGCATATTTAAGTAGTTGTATTAATCCTCGCGGTGCTAGTACCGTGAGTCCAGAGCAATTCCTTCGTAATAGACGCAAGTATGACTTACGTACAAATCGTTTTTTGCCCTGGTTTTCGGGACGAGAAAGTCTAATAGATAGAAGATGTCTATGGGCACATTTATCTACCCCTTTAAAGCATGACAACTCTCAATTCACTTATCAGCTATTAGAGAAAGTATGGCTCAACTGGTATCAATTATGGTCAAATAAATTCCCTCAACATTAGTTTCTAATAAAAGTGAGAAGTACTATGATTCAACTAGACAAATATTACTCGCACTCTTCTAATTCAGTTTTTCGCTTAGTTGGCTATGTATTACTAACACTAGCTTTTGTTGATTTTGTGAATATATTATTGCCATTTAAGTTTACTAATCCGGTTTGGGAATTCCAAATGATTGGAGCATTGGTAGAACACGCACCAGTTCCATTAATAGGATTGATGTTTGTATTTGTAGGGGAACGAAATAATCGCAATCAAGCAGAAATTCATTTTCTCAAATTTTTATCATGGGCGGCTCTTGTAGTCGGAATTTTATTTCTGTTGTTACTTCCTCTGGGATTAAAAAATACTTGGCGTATTGATAGTAAAAATAATCAACAAATTATTAGCCAATCTGCTCAAAAATTATCTCCAATTCAAGAGCTGAAAAAGCAGCTCAATAACGCCCAAACAAATCAGGAAATAAATACCATTTTTAAATCTCTAAATCAACAAGGCAACACACCTAAATTAAATAATTCTCAACAAATCAAAAGTGAGGTGATAGCAAAAATTACTCAAATAGAAAATAAAGTTACTAGTCAACTCAAGCAGGTTAGGAGTAATACCCGCAGGGAGTTACTGCGAAAATCCATTAAATGGAACGTAGGGGCTATAATCTGTGCATTTGCCTTTATTTGGATCTGGCGTGCAACAGACTGGGCACGTTTACCCTCATTCTTTAATTTGTAACAAGTTAGCGAACTCTTGAGGAAGTGTTGAATTAAGTAATAAGTAATAAGTAATAAGTAATAAGTTTGTTTTTGTGACCAAAAAATAAAAGGATACAAGCCCCCGGATTTATCCGTGGAAAGGAAAAAAGTGTTTTCCTTATTTCAAGCCCCTCGATTTATCGATGGGGTAACTGATAACTGATAAATGATAACTGAAATGACCGGGATTCAAACCCCGTCCCAAAAACATTCTGTCTCAAAAGACAGGACTTTAGACCCCAATATTTCGGTAATACTATTGCTATCAATAAAGCCATTTTTAGTAAACCTAGGAATCGCGTTTATTCTCCAATTCACTGATATCCATTCAGTGAGATATTGAACTGTTTTCATTGAGCTTTTCACCACTATTTATGATTAAAATATTGCCTGTAGGCCCATCACTAATTAACACACCGTTCACTGACAAAGAAGATATAAACTTTTTTTTAAGGGAAGGGGTAAAAATTAGTGATGCAATTGACGCTGACTTGATTGTTAGTGGAACATTTAAAAAGCTATTAACTTTTATGCTGAGATTTGGTCGAAGTAAGAAGTATTTGCTTTGGACTCTTGAGCCTCGATTCAGCAAGCACTTTATTCCCCAAATATCATATCCATTACTACCTACTTTCCATGTGATGAATGTATATAATGGAATATTTAGTGATAATTATTTTTTTACTCCTCGATATCCAATAGAACTAAACTATAAAGGGTTTTCAGGATTTAATAGCAAAAGAATAGTATCGCTAATGACGTATCAAGCAGGTCATAAATGGAAGCTTTTTTATCAGGGAAACGATATAGATTTATGCAATCTGAGAACAAAAATTGCTCTCGAAGGTTATTCCAGAGGGATCTTAGACATCTATGGCAGAGGTTGGTCTGATAAAATCAAAGTTGGACAATCAAGAGGTAAAGGTTGGCGAGAAAAAAAAATTATGATTCTACAGCAATATAACTTTAATTTATGTTTTGAAAATACCAATTGGCATCACTATTGTACCGAAAAAATTTGGGATTCAATTCAGGGAGGATGCTTGCCAATTTACTATGGTAAAGGTAACAGTATTTATGATGATTTTCCCAGAAATAGCTTTTTAGATTACAGTGATTTTAATAGCAGCGATTTACTATTTGATTATATTCAAAATATTAAGTTAGACGAGTTTCAAGAACGCATGAATCTCTGTATTCAAGCATTTAATCAAGCTGTTAGATATAAACAAGAAAAGCAACCACATCAAAAATTACTTCAGCAAACTCTACTAAAGATTCGAGAAATCCTTCAATGAAATGGCTAGCTAAGATGGTACAACAGTTATTTATTACCGCTGTACTATTTAGCATCAGAAAATCGAGTCTTAATCAACAAATATAGCCTGTATATTTTACGCATAAACCCTACCATCAGGCATAATAGCTCCAGATAACTTTGCTCCAATTAATTTCACCATCAACCGATTACCAGAACGAATGCGAGCGCCTGTTAAGTCAGCACCCCGCAAGTCAGCACCGCTTAAATCGGCTCCCATAAGATTGGCAGAGCGTAGATTAGCCTCCCTCAAATCTGCTAATAGTAGATTCGCCCTGAGTAAAGTTGCTTCCGATAGGTTTGCTCCTCTGAGAATTGCTTTATGCATGAAAGTGTCGCTCAGATCCGCAGCAGACAAATTAGCATAACTCAAATTCCTGCTAGATAAATCTTTATTACTCAAATTTGCCCCACTAAAGTCTTTACCACTCAAATCTTTGGATGGTTTTGCTCTTGTGCTTTGAGGATATGTTTTTTGATTTTGAGAATACGGTTTTTGGCTTGAGGAAGATGCTGTTTGGCTTTGGGAGTATGGTTTTTGGCTTTGAGGATATGTTTTTTGATTTTGAGAATACGGTTTTTGGCTTGAGGAAGATGCTGTTTGGCCTTGGGAGTATGGTTTTTGGCTTTGAGAATATGATTTTTGGCTTTGAGAATATGGTTTATTTACTCTTTGTTGGGAAGAAGAGTGTGTTTTATATTTGGTTTTGTACGATCGCAATTTTTCCCGCGCTTCATTAATATCTTGTAATTTCTGTTGTGCTTTTTTTTGTAAGCGGAGATTATCCCTGGGAATGCGATCGGGATGCCACACAAACACCAAATCTTTATAAGCCTGGTTGACTTCTTCTAAAGTCGCTCCAGGCTGCAATTCTAGGACTTGATAATACTGCTCCAACTCTCTCATAAGCCATTTTGCTGGAAAGTTAACTTTATTTTGACATTCCTTTGACTAAAGTACAGTAATTTTTCAGATCCGTTTGCATAAACTTATTGGAAAATAATGATTTGTAAATTGATATTTAATTTTATTTACAGTTCCACAAATAATTCTGTCACTTTGTATCATTTTTTTACTAAATTTTAAGTTCACTGTAATTAAAACTGATGAGATGGAATTGATTATGAAATCACCAGTGACTTTCCCATTGAATTATATTTCCAGCTTCTTTTTGAAACTATTTGATTTTGGACTGAGCATAAAAATTAGCCGTTGTAGAACTCCTGTAAACTAATCAAATTAGAAGAATCAGAGTTTCTAATATTGGTTCAATTCAGGTTTTTGTAGATAGCTAATCATTTATAGTTTATAACCGAGCATTAATAATATTATTAATGCTGATGATTTTTGATGGCTCATTCAAATATGTCTCCCAAAATTATACATTCTTCTTTTTCAAGTCACTATTGATGACAACTCCTCAAATATCCATCTGCTTCCATCAATCCGTTCAATTACTAATCAAACGCTGTTGTATAGCTCTCCAATATGCCATTACCGGAATCTGATAAATTTCCAGTACTAACCAAAATATAATCACAAAATGGGAGAAAAAAGTTAATCCTGCCCAAATATATGGTATCCAGGTCCATGGAACATCCACTTTAGGAGGAAAATGATAGGCGATGCTGCCAATTAAAGTAGTTGGCAGGAAGATAAAACCCAATGCAGCTACTGCATAACCCCAACCGAGTTCAACCCCTTCTAACTGAGCTTCTGTCCAATGGAAACCGTTCCAATGCCAAACCAAAGGAGGTTGTCTAGAAGGCATTTTGATTTGCTGCTCCTCTATATCCGCAGTAAAAATTTGTTGGCAAAAGTCACATGACATCGCTTCCATTAATGTCATGTGAGTTAGTGTTCCTACACGACATAGAGGGCATGGGTATACGTCTTGATAGTTGAAAGATGATTTGAAAAATTTAGATTTAGGCATACTTAAAATTATCTGTTGAGACTAGGGGTTAGGTTTTAGGCAGCCGGGAATGTATGTGTATTATCAGAATCTGCCCAGGGTGAGGAGTGAAGATTTACAAAAATTAAAAAATTCCCCTAATTAATAGTCCTGGTTGAGGAGTGAAGATTTTTTGTCTGTCAATTGCTAGTACTAGTACTTGTATTGGCTATTTACAGAATAAATCTTGATTGCTCCCAATTGTACCAAGTCTACCTATTTTTTTTAGTATTCTAGGGGTCTTGACTTAACAAGAAATCTTTGCTATGTTCGTGGAATATAGAGATAAATTAAATCAATTGCCGCACAGATGTTAAGTATTTATTCCTATTTTTATTTTTGGTTTCAGGTGGTTCACCGGGAGTGAATATAGTTTCCACTTGGAAACCGCCCGGTGAACCGCAGAGCACACTCTGCGGTTTTTGTTTTTTAGGAGAGCATACAATTGCCATGATTTATTTAGGTAGCTGGTTTTATAGCTTTTACTTTTGGCCCAGAATCAATTCCGGGTAAAAAGCCTCATGGCAATTTTTCATTGATACCCGGAACTTGGATAAAGTTTCGGGTTTTTATTTTTTAACTGTCAATTTTGTCATCTCAGGAGAATCTAATCATGAACAACGCTAAACTTGCTGCAAAATCTCATCCCACTCACCAGAGTATAGTCAAACTGTCAGCAGACATTTCCTTCGGTGGTACAGAACTGGTAACCATTGCTGGACCATGTACCGTGGAAAGTCGCGAACAAATGCACACCGTGGCTCAAAATTTATCAGGGAAAGGAATACAAGCTTTGCGGGGAGGAGCTTACAAACCCCGCACTTCCCCCTACTCTTTCCAGGGAATGGGAGAAGGTGGATTAGAAATCCTATCAGAAGTGCGATCGCATTACAATATTCCTGTGGTGACTGAGGTAATGTCCATTTCCCAAATTGATGCTGTTGCCAAACACGCTGATATGTTGCAGGTAGGTAGCCGCAATATGCAAAACTTTGATTTACTCAAGGCTTTGGGGAGTGTAGGGAAACCAGTGTTACTCAAACGGGGTTTAGCCGCAACCATTGAGGAATTTGTTATGGCTGCTGAATATGTCCTCAGTCACGGTAATCCCAATGTGGTGTTATGCGAACGGGGTATTCGCAGTTTCGACAACTATACCCGTAATGTTTTAGATATTGGTGCGGTGGCAGCGTTGAAGCAAATCACCCATTTGCCGGTAATTGTAGATCCTTCCCATGCTGTAGGTAAACGGGAGTTAGTGGCTCCTGTGACGAGAGCTGCGGTGGCTTGCGGTGCGGATGGGTTAATTATTGAGTGTCACCCAGAGCCAGAAAAATCCGTTTCCGATGCCAGACAAGCTTTATCTTTGACAGAGATGGTGAATTTGGTGGAGAGTTTAAAGCCAGTAGCCGCATCTGTAGGCAGAAATATTTCCACAATAGGGGTAGGTGTAGAGCCTACCCCTATGTATTGTGCAGCGTAAATCAATTACCCGTAGGGGCACGGCATCTACAATATTATTCCATACGTAACAATCTTACCCACGCCGTGCCCTTGCCCCAATTGGATATTCATAAACATTCAAATTATAGGTTTCAACTCATACACATATCTTGCACCTTCGAGTGGAAGGGTAAGGTGGGCATTTTATCTGGGGGAGCAAGTTTTGTACTTCTGTTTGTAATTCTTCGTCATCTAAATCCAGTTGGGGGAGGGAAATAGTGAGTTGAACGTTGGATGTTGTTTGCATGGGAATGTTTTAAGTGGTTTCAACAGGTTTTTTTCTGATTGTATCGATGATTCGGTGTTTTTTTTGAACCGCAAAGACGCAAAGGACGCGAAGGAAGAAGAAGAGAGGAAGAGTTAAGAGGAGAGGATGATGCGTTTGATGCCATTTTTGAGAAGAGGGACGTTGAAGTTGATGAGGAGAGCCAGGGAGGTGTTTGTCGTTTTTAAGTATGAGATCACTTGGGCTTCGTGGATGGGGGTTAATTTTTCCACAGCTTTTAACTCAACCACTAAGACATTACCAACCAGAAAATCTAATTCACCCTCACCCACGGGATGACCTTTATAATTAATTGCTACTCGATGCTTATAACTATGGGGTATTTCTCGCATCTGAAACTCCAACCGTAAAGCGTGGTGATACACCGACTCCAAAAATCCTGGTCCCAACAACCGATGTACCTCAATCGCCGCCCCAATGACAGCATACGCCAACCCTTCCAACTCATCCCCAAGCTGCTTCATTCTTTTCTCTTCCTCCTTCGCGCTCTTTGCGCCTTTGCGGTTCAATCCCATACAAAAAGGGATAGACAATCTGCCTATCCCCTAACAATAGCCTTAGAAAACCTATCTATACTTTAGGCTTTATAACTTCGGCTTAGGTAAATTATCCGTAAAGATTAAGTCCCAACAGTCCAAGAATTGATGTACTCAATTTGCTCCTCTGTCAAGGAATCAATCTCAATACCCATTCCCTGTAACTTCAGACGAGCAATTTCCTCATCCACTTCCCGAGGAATAGAATACATACCAGGTTCTAATTTACCCTTATTCTTCACCAAGTACTCGCAACCCAAAGCTTGGTTGGCAAAGCTCATATCCATAACCGCGCTGGGGTGTCCCTCAGCAGCAGCTAAGTTGATTAAACGTCCTTCCCCTAAAACAACCACAGATTTACCACTGGGTAGGCGATATTCTTCAGTGAAGGGACGCACATTCTTCACTTCTGTAGCCTTTTCCCGTAAGGATTTGAGGTCAATTTCGATATCAAAGTGACCAGAGTTACATACAATTGCACCGTCTTTCATGACATCGAAATGCTCGGAACGAATGACGTGCTTATTACCAGTTACAGTCACAAAAAGATCAGCTAAGGGAGCAGCTTCTGCCATAGGCATTACCCGGAAGCCATCCATTACTGCTTCAATTGCTTTGATGGGGTCAATTTCGGTGACAATTACATTTGCACCCAATCCTCGGGCGCGCATGGCTGTACCTTTACCACACCAGCCATAACCAACAACAACCGTTGTTTTACCTGCTAGGAGAACATTGGTAGAACGGATAATACCATCTAAGGTAGATTGACCAGTACCATAACGGTTATCAAAGAAATGCTTGGTATCAGCATCGTTGATGTTCATGGCTGGGAAGGGAAGAGCGCCATCGTTCAACATCGCCCGTAAACGAACAATACCTGTGGTAGTTTCTTCAGTAGTACCAATAATTTCAGATAATTGCTCTTTACGCTCTTGAACCACAGTCGCCACAACATCACTACCATCATCAATGATAATGTTGGGACGGTGATCTAAAGCAATTTGTACATGACGGTTGTAAGTTTCGTTATCTTCACCTTTGATAGCAAAGACAGGAATTTCATAATCTGTGACCAGACAAGCTGCCACGTCATCTTGAGTGGATAGGGGGTTACTAGCAATTAGCAGGGCATCTGCACCACCTGCTTTCAGTGTAATTGCTAAATTCGCTGTTTCTGTTGTTACGTGAGAACAAGCGACGATGCGAAGACCTGCAAAAGGTTTTTCTTTAGCAAAGCGATCGCGGATTTGCTTTAAAACTGGCATCTCCCGTGCAGCCCATTCAATGCGCTGTCTTCCCAAGGGAGCTAGAGCGAGGTCTTTAACCTCGTGCTTTAATCGGGGAGTAGTTGCGGTCATTAAATAGTTCCTCAAACAGTAAAAAAGGTACGTAAGTCTTTACGCACTCTATATAGGGTATGTCAAAACTGACGACATTAGCCAAGATTTTTTACTTGGATGTCAGTTTTATGCTCACAGAGAATAGCTTGACGGTTGATTGCGGTTATGTCAACTTCATCAGTTGCTTCTTCGCTGTAATTTTATAATCTGGAGGAAAATTTGTCTTATTATCATATTAAATGCAATTAGTCAAATCTAAAGCAATTCAAGTCTATCCAAAACTGATATCCAAATCCAACGATAGTAATAGGGTTTTAGCGGTTATTTGAAGAAGTTGCCATAAAATGCCCCTATTGTAAAATACACGAAATGATACAAAAAACAAAGAGGCTGAAACAGCGTAAACACGTTGAATAAATAGGAATTTATATCAATAAAATTTGGTATTCATGGATAAAAAAATGGTAAAAAATTGTATACTTTTAAAAATTAAAGCAAAATAGAGAAATAAATAATCTTTAATTATGTGAATTCAGGCAGTCGCTACTATTTTTTAACTGTAGCCTGCTTCTGCGGAACAGTAGCATATTGGCTTACGCCGAGTTTATTGGTATAAATTAATATAATTAATATCTATGCCGACACATAAGTTCCTGTATTATGCTTGCTTGTGCTTTGTTCTTTTTACTTCTCAGAGTCTAGCGGCTTGTCAAAAACCCTTGCAAATTACCTGTTTACCTCCTGAAAGGAAACTAACAGATATTGTTTCAGCCACATTGTCATCAGGAATTATTGGCAATGATACGGTGAAGACAGTAACGGTTGAGCAGAAACTCACAGAGTTACGAGCAAGCTGTAAAAATAATCGACTCGTCGATGGTTCCGGTAGAGAAATTCGATTCTATCAACTTGCAGGGTGTTGGGGTAATCCACCACAAAATTACTCGGATATTTTGAGAGCGCAGGATGAAGAAATTAGAAACTTGGAGAAGCAATATACTGTGATTAATATGACTTGTAATCCTGGTGGCATTCCTTTGCCTTGAGATAATAGGGCAGTCTTACTCCATTGGCGAGGACATCATGTGCCAACTCCTTAAATTGTTATATTTCTCAATGGGGTAACTGATAACTGATAACTGATAACTGATAATTGATAACTGAAATGACTAGCCTCACATCCCAAGCAACGGAAATTTTCTACCCCAGTTCGGATGGTAAACCTTTGGCTGAATCCTACGTACATTTATATGCTATCCTCGCTACTTTAGAAGTCCTAAAACAATATTTACAAGGTCGTCAAGCAACGGTTCTGGCTGATCAATTTCTCTACTATGCTCAAGGATATCCACGGTTACGGGTTGCTCCTGATGTCATGGTGATTTGTGATGTTGCTCCTGGGGGTCGAGACAATTATAAAATTTGGGAAGAGGGACAAATACCCGTAGTAATTTTTGAAATCACTTCCCCTGGAACCAAAGAACAAGATACAGGATTTAAGAAAACTTTATACGAACAGCTTGGTGTTCAAGAATATTGGTTATTTGATCCCAAGGGAGAGTGGATAGAAGAACAATTACAAGGGTACCGGCTGCGAGGGGAAGAATATGAGTTAATTACAGATAGTCGCAGCGAACCCTTACAATTGCGGTTACAGGTAGAAGAGCAATTAATTGGTTTTTATCGAGAGGATACGGGAGAAAAGTTGCTGCTTCCCGAAGAGTTAAAAGCAGCACTAGATGAAGAAAAAACTGCCAGACAACAAGCTGAAGAAAAAGCTATACTTGCACAGCAGCAAGTTGAACAGCTCAAAGAACGGTTACGTGAGCTTGGTGTCGATCCTGATACGATTTAAGAATTTCCAAGACATAAATAATTGTCCTGCTATTGGCTGAAAGCTACGTACATTATTTACTGTATTTGAGATGAAGATAAATTTTCGAGTTTATATCCTATTGCTTTTTGGTTTAGTTAACACCCTGGGTTTAGCATTCATATTTCCACAAGTATCACGCTCGCAGAATGCCAAGGTAAATTGTCCCACTCCGGCCCTAGAAAGTTTTGTACGCCATCAAGTTAACCGAGGTGAAAATTTAGAGACGATTGCTCAAAGCTATAATCTCAAACCAGAAAGTATTATTGCCATGAATCCGAACTTACAAAATGGTAGACTTACCGTTGGTAGCAACATTTTGATTCCTCCCTACAATGGCATAGTCATAGAAGTACCTACCGGACAAACCTGGCGAAAATTAGGGGCACAGTACAAAGTTCGTCCAGATATACTATTTGAATTGAATGGTTGTCAGTCGCCGGGTAAGTTGGCATTTATTCCCGTGGTCAATGGCAAACGTTACAGACCCACTATTGCTAAGTCTCCCACTCAACCCAGTGCCAATGCAACTAATCAACCAATACAGGTAAGTAGTTATCCCTTATCAACACCGGGGAAAATTGCTTTACCCTATGGCTGGCAGATAAATCCAGCTGATAACGAAGTATTTTTCCACAGTGGCATTGATTTGTTAGCTAATAAAGGAAGTAAGGTGCAAGCGATCGCACCAGGTACGGTAGTATTAGCTAAGGAACAAGGTAGTTATGGCAATTTAGTGATTATTAACCACAGTGGGGGATTACAAAGCCGTTATGCTCATTTGGATAATATAAATGTAACTCCCGGACAGCAAGTGCAAGCCGGGGATACCTTGGGAGTTGTGGGCACAACAGGCGCGCCAAATTTTAAACAGCCACATCTTCATTTTGAGGTGCGATCGCGTTCTTCTTTAGGTTGGGTTGCCAAAGATCCGAAAATATATCTCCAAAAGTGAACAAAAGTAAGGTGGGCAATGCCCACCCTACATACAGCAACAGATACAAACCTTGAAACCTAGATTTAATATCACTTTTTGGAAATTTTAACTTTTGACTTTTGACTTTTGACTTTTAACTTGATTTATGTCCGACTCACAAACAATTAGTACTGCGGTTGCCAACCTCTACAACACCTATCCTTTTCCCCCAGAACCATTACTGGATGAACCCCCTCCAGGTTATAACTGGCGATGGCATTGGACTAGTGCCTACAATTTTTGTACCGGAGAAAAACCCACTCGGCAAGACATCCGCATTCTCGATGCTGGCTGTGGTACGGGAGTAGGTACAGAATATTTAGTCCATTTGAACCCAGAAGCTACCGTAGTGGGAATCGACCTCAGTGCAGGAGCCTTAGATGTGGCTAGGGAGCGTTGTCAGCGTTCTGGAGCCAACCGGGTAGAGTTCCATCACCTCAGCTTGTTTGATGTGGAGCAAATACCTGGTGAGTTCGATTTAATTAATTGTGTGGGCGTACTACACCATACCCCAGACCCCATTGGTGGAATCAAAGCCTTGGCAAAGAAATTAGCACCAGGGGGATTATTACATGTATTTGTATATGGGGAGTTGGGACGGTGGGAAATTCAACTAATGCAAAAAGCGATCGCTCTTTTACAAGGTGATAAACGGGGTGATTACCGGGATGGTGTAAATGTGGGGCGACAAGTCTTTGCTTCCTTACCAGAAACTAACCGCCTTGTCCAGTATGAAAAAAGACGTTGGGCAATGGAGAATATGCGGGATGAGTGCTTTGCTGATATGTACGTACATCCCCAGGAAATTGACTACAACGTGGAGACAGTATTTGAATTAATTGACGCTTCTGGATTGGATTTTGTTGGTTTTTCTAACAGTGGTTATTGGGATATAGAAAGACTTTTGGGTAAAGCACCGGAATTAATAGAA